>JADDPV010000015.1 GCA_016781705.1 Rubrobacter sp. | reverse complement strand
CGGGGTCCGAGGGCCACGTCGCGCACGTGGGGTGGCCATGGCACGACGAGTACATCGCTATGGCGAAGGTGACGACTGGGGTCTTCGGCCAGAACCCCGAGGACTGGGACCTCAAGGTCGACCTCTCGTTCGGGGCCCCCAACGACTGGCAGCTCGAGGTCTGGCAGCGGTGCGTAGACACCCTGCCGCCCGCCATGCTCCTCTACGGGACCGACACCTTCTGGCCAATGCAGCCCGAGATGTACCGTGAGTCGTATCTCCAACCGCAGCTCGGGCTCTTCGAGACGGCGACCATGCTCGGTCACATCGTGCAAGAGGGCAACCCCACCCGCGAAACCTACCGGAACGTGATCTTCTTCGAGAACGCCCACAGGCACTGGCAGGCCGCCCTGCGCGAACCCCAGAACCCGCGCCCCGCGCCGGAGCCCATCGAGACGCCAAATGCCCACCAGGGACACTCGCACTGATCGGCTGGCTCTCCGTACCGTTCACGACCGACGCGTGATCGGCGCGCGACCGGAGGCGAGTAGTTTGGTTACGTCGATGGCTGGGTAGAAAGAGTTTTTCGCTGCTAGACTACACTCCCATTAGGCTCGGCTGTAGATGAGGTTTGGTTACCGGTAAGGTTGACGGGACGCTTTCCGTCCCGAGAAGCTGTGGAGGGGCAGTAAGGAGAAGCGATGAGCGAAGCGAGGGAGATAAGAGAACAGACCGGCAGGCTGGGCGTGCTGACGCCGGGAATGGGGGCGGTAGCGACTACCCTCTTCGCGGGGGCGGAGCTGATAAAGAAGGGCCTCGCGCAGCCGGTGGGCTCGCTGGCCGAGTCCGGCACCATACGGCTCGGCAAGCGCACCGAGAACCGCGTCCCGAAGATAAAGGACTTCGTCCCTCTGGCGAAGACGGAGGAGCTCATCTTCGGCGGCTGGGACGCCTTCCCCGACGACGCCTACGACGCCGCGGTGGTCGCCGGGGTCCTGGAGAAGGAGCATCTCAACGCCGTGCGGGACGAGCTCAAGGAGATCCGGCCGTTCCCGGCCGTCTTCGATCCCGCCTACGTCGCCAGGATCGGGGCGACCCACACGAAGGAGTACGGGTCCCTGCGCGAGGCGGCCGAGCAGGTGCGCGAGGACATCCGCACCTTCAAGAGCGACAACGGCCTCGACTCCGCGGTGATGGTCAACTGCGCCTCAACCGAGGCGTACGCCCAGCCCCAGAAGGCCCACTTCGATCCGGACGCCTTCGAGGCGGCACTCGACCGTTCGGACCCCGCGATCTCCCCGGCGATGGTCTACGCTTACGCCGCCATCATGGAGGACGTCCCCTACGCCAACGGCGCGCCGTCCCTGGCCGCAGACATCCCTGCCCTCGTGGAGCTCGCCGACTATAGGGGCGTGCCCGTGGCCGGCAAGGACTTCAAGACGGGCCAGACCCTGATGAAGACTATGATCGCCCCGGGGCTGAAGGCCAGGATGCTCGGCCTCGAAGGCTGGTACTCGACGAACATCTTGGGCAACCGCGACGGGGAGGTGTTAGACGACGAGCAGAGCCTCAAGAGCAAGGAGGTCTCCAAGCTCGGTGTGCTGGACACGATACTCCAGCCCGAGAAGAACCCCGAACTCTACGGGAACATCTCACACGTCGTCAAGATTAACTACTATCCCCCGCGCGGCGACGCCAAGGAGGGTTGGGACAACATCGACATCTTCGGGTGGCTCGGCTACCCGATGCAGATCAAGATAAATTTCCTGGCTCGCGACTCGATCCTCGCCGCCCCCATAGTCCTCGACCTCGCCCTGTTTATGGACCTTGCGCAAAGGGCCGGGATGGGTGGCATCCAGGAGTGGCTCTCGTTCTACTTCAAGAGCCCCATGACGGCACCCGGGCTCTATCCCGAGCACGACCTCTTCATCCAGCAGATGAAGCTAAAGAACACTTTAAGGGCGATGAAGGGCGAGGACCTCATAACCCACCTCGGCCTCGACTACTACGAGTAGAGGAGAGGCCTGCTGTGATGTCACGGGAGCCATCCCCGGCGACCGGAGCAAACCGGTCGTCGTGCTGAAGGCCTAGCCGGTTGCGGAGGATGGGGTGAGATCCGTATCGTCGACACCGGGCGCAAGCGTGCCTCGTCCCGTCCGGCTGCTGCTCGTCACCGATTCCCTCGAAGTCGGGGGGGCAGAGCGTCACGTCGTGGACCTGGCGCTCACGCTTCACCAGAAAGGATACGAGGTTACGGTCGCCTGCTCCGTCTCGGGGTCACTCGCGCGGTCGCTTGAAGAGGCGGGGGTACCGGTCAGACCGCTACTCGACCGAAAGGTCAAGCGGCGCGTGAGCCTGGGCTATACACGGGAGCTCCGGCGACTCGTGAGGGAGGCGCGATTCGATCTCGTACACGCGCACGTCTACGCCAGCGCCGCGGCCGCAGCTTTGGCTTCCCTGGGAACCGGTGTGCCCCTCGTGCTCACCGAGCACACCGAGGCCCTCTGGCAGGGCCGAGGCGCGCGCTCCGTAAGCCGGTACGTTTACTGGCGCGCGAGGCGCGTCATCACGGTCTCCAGCGCGATCCGCCGCCGCCTCATCGAGCGGGACGGCGTCCACCCGAGCCTCATCACCGTGGTCCCGAACGCCGTTACCACCGCCGCCAGGACACCCGCGTCCCCGCCGGAGCTGCCGGCCGGGCTGAGGGAGGGGCCGTTGGTCGGGGTCGTCGCCCGTCTGCAGCCCGAGAAGGGGTTGGTCCACTTCCTAAAGGCAGCCGCCCGCGTCGCGCCGTCGGTCCCAGAGGCCTGCTTCGTCGTAGTCGGCGACGGTCCTTTGCGTGGAGAGTTAGGAGCCCTAACGGAGCGCCTCGGCTTGCGCGAGCGCGTCCACTTCCTCGGGTTCCGACCCGACGCGCGCGAGATCGCCGCGCTCATGGAGGTGCTGGTAGTCCCCTCACTGACCGAGGGCGCGCCGCTGGTCGTCCTAGAGGCGATGGCGGCCGGGGTTCCGGTCGTCGCCAGCGCCGTGGGCGGGATACCCCACCAGATCCAGCACGAAACAGAGGGCCTGTTGGTCCCGCCTGGCGACCCAGACGCCCTGGGCGACGCTCTCCTTGGCCTGCTGCGCGACCCGGCGTATACCCGTTCTTTAGGCGAAGCGGGCCGGCGGCGAGCGCACTCGGAGTTCGGCTACGAGACGATGGTGCGCCGGATCGAGGGCGTCTATCGCGAGGCCCTCGGCCGGTCGCTCGCGCGAAACGCCACCCCCGAAGAACCGGAGCAGCTTCACGTGGCCCGATGAATGTTGGTGGTGGTAAGCGGCAGCGGGATACGGCCCTTCTACACGGGACCCCACCCGGCTTCCCGCACGAGATTCTCGACCTTGAAGGGGTACCCTCTCGAGAAGAGGAGTTGGCGGCATTAACGTGTCCATGAAGCTCCTGGTCACCGGCGGGCAGGGTACATCGGGAACATGATGACGACCCGGCTCGTGCGGGGTGGCCTGTTCGACGTCCGGCTGACGAGGTGCATTCTGTTGCGCGTTCTCTTGCGGTGACCTTCAGCCCGGCTTCCCTCCACAGCCGGCGCACCCGCTTCTTGTCGACCTCGAAGCCCTCCCGCCTGAGCAGCGCCCACGCCCTGCGGTAGCCTTAGAGCGGGGATTCTCCTCCGAGAGTTTTTGACCATCTGCCCCAGCCAGCAGCGGTAGGTCCCTTTCCGACTACTTGTAGCCCACGTAACGCCGAGTCGACCCGGGCCGACCGATCAACTGAGACGAGACGCCCAACGCTCGAAGAGTGCCCAATGTTGGCGTATGCGGTCCACGGCTCTTCTCCTCCGGGTCGGGCTCGGAAGTTTTTCGACCACTCGCCTCCTTGAGGATGTCCATGGCTTGCTCGGCGACGATCTTCTCGAGGCAAGTATCCTCCTTCTCCGGTTCGCCAAGGCGCTTCGCTGGAGCCCATCCCGCCCCGTAGCGGTTTCTCTCCAGCGGGGGAAGGAAGGTGGCTTCGCTTATGCCGAGCTCTGTTGCCGCCTCCGCGACCGCGGCTCCGGCGGCGATCTTGGGGCTTTTGCTTGGCGCGCAGCTTGCGGATGATCCACTCCGGTGAACGTCTCTTGCCCATCGAGGGTCCTCCTTCTACCCTATCGGGGCGGTTTGACTGTCATAGTAGCCGGACCAGCTTTCGGGGAGCAGGTCACCAACACGCGTGATCCCGGCGGCCGCCACCCCGAGTAAGCCCTTGCTCTCCGGGGAGAAACTGGCGCCCTTGTCCGTGTCATAGGAGCCGCGAAGGTCGTTGCGGAAAAGGAAGGCGAAGATCGCGAAGTTGATGAGTATCGCCAGGACACCCGGGAGGAGCATGACGAGCCCGAAGCGGGCGAAGCCGAGGTCGAACTTGTCGTGGGCCAGGAGATTGGTGAGGTTGGATGGGCAAGAGAAGAGCGAGGCGGTGTTCGCCGTGTAGACGCAGGCGAACATGGAAGGCATGGAGCTCAGGCGTAGACGGACGCCCATACCGTACACATGATCGGGGTCAGCACGATGGCCGTGGCGTCCAGGGAAAGCGTCGCCGTCACCAGCGTACCGATCAGGAACACGAAGCCGTAGAGCCAGAAGACGCGTTCCCTTCCGGCCCGAGCGGTGAAGGAGGCCGCCCACTCGAAGAAGCCTGCTTTCTCCGCGACGGCGGAGAGGGCCATCATCCCGACCAGGAGGACGAGGGCATCCTCGATCTCCCGCAGTATTCCCCACGCCCGCCCGAGCGATACGAGTCCCAGTACGAGGGTGAGCCCGCCTCCCAGCACCGCCCACCACACCTCGTCTACGTCTCTCGGGCGAGTGAGCACAAGGGCCAGGGTAGCCACGAGGATCGCGCCGGCGAGCAGAGCGTACACGACTGTTTATGGGCGCTCGCGTCCGGGCTTCGGCGGTCTATGACCCGGCCGTGGCGGCGGCGGTTCGTGGTGCGGCGGTGGCGGTGGTTCCGGCGCGTCATGGGCGCTGGAGCCCCGCTCCAGATTCTCGATTCTCTTGAGGGCTTCGTTCAAGAAACCCTCTGGGTCCTCGGAGGATGCCCAACCGGCATACTGCTCGATAGCCTCGTCCACGGCCGCCTTGAGGAGGTCCTCGGCTAGCGGTGTCTTGGGAACGTCCAGGCTGTTGGCCAGCCAGAGGAGCTTGGCGTGGTCTCGCTCGCTCAACCGCATCGAAAACGTTACCGGCTTCGGCGCCTTCCTGGTAGCCTTGCCCTCGAGCTCCTCTATGTAGCCTGATACCAGAGCTCTCACCTTGTCTCCCACTTCCCTTTCTCCTGCCTCGCTTCCGGATCCTCGACTTCCAACAAGCTACAAGCCTCGCAGATGACCTCCCGCTGACGAGCCTTCCCCATCTCGTGTCCACCGGCCTCGCGGGCATTCGGTGCCCCCAATGCACGAGCTTTCCTCCCCATACATCGCAACACCTCCTTTCGTAGCTCCGTCGTACCCAGTTTGTACTACGGATACATTAAACTATTAGGTACGACTTTGATGATGGCGTTTTGGATCATGGAGGCATCATCCGGGCGGGTTTCAGGTTCTTGAGTTTGCTTTGGTCGGATTTGATCTCGCGGTTGGTCTCTGACGCTTTACAACGTCCCGTCCACCGGCTATACAGTCCGCATGGCCGAACCGGGAAAAGACAGGCAGCAGGCCGGGAAGAAGAGCCGTCTGGGCAGACGCTCCGGCGAGAGGCGGCGCCGGGAGAGGGTGGAGCGCGAGCCGGGGGGGCTGCGGCGAAGGCTCAGAGAGAGGCCGCGTATACGGCCGGCCGTCTATGGGTATCTAACGGAGGAGAAGGAGTCGCTGCGTCAGGGGTTCGCGGCGCTGTTCCTGTCATCCGCGGGGGAGTTGGTGGCGGGGATCGCGCTCGCTGGCATCGCGGGCGTCCTGGACGAGCTGGTGGGGTTGGCGATCCTCATCCCGGCGGCGATCGGGATGCGCGGCGCGATCTTCGGCGCCATGGGCAGCCGCCTCTCGACGGCCATCCAGACGGGCCTCTTTAGCTTCAACTTGCGAAGAGGGATACTCGCGGAAAACGTGCAGGCGGCGGCGGTGCTCTCGCTCGTCTCCGGGGTGTTCCTGGCGTTTCTGGCGCGGTATCTCGCGGACATCCTCGCGGTCGAGACGAGGCTGACGGTGATCGACTACATCATAATCTCGACGGTGGGCGGCGCGATCGCGGGGACGCTATTGCTCGGGATCACGGTCGCGGTGGCGCGCCTGAGCGTCGCGCGCGGATGGGACATGGACAATATAGCGGCGCCCATGATCACGGCCGCGGGCGACATCCTTACCCTCCCCGCGCTGGTCCTGGCGACGTACCTCATCGGCATCCCCATCTTCTCGAGCGCCCTCGCTGGCGTCCTCGTCCTCATCGCCGCCGCCGCCGTCGCCGCCGCTTTCCGGCTCGGCGTCGCGAACCTCCGGCGCATCCTCGCCGAGTCGCTCCCCATCCTGGCCCTCACCGGCACCGTCACCATCCTCGTCGGCGTCGCCCTCGAAGACCGCGGCGAACAGTTCTTCACCCTCCTCGCCCTGAGCATCCTGCTCCCGGCGTTCCTGCAGGAAGGCGGCGCTCTGGGCGGCATCCTCTCCAGCCGGCTCTCCTCGAAGATACACCTCGGGCTCCTGGCCCCGCGGGGGCTGCCACCGGTGAGCACCATCCGGGACTTCGCGCTCGTGTACACGTTCGCGACCGGGGTTTACCTGTTTATCGGGGTGTCGTCGCACTTCCTGGCGGTGGCGTTGTTCGGGGCCGAGGCGAGCCCCGGGTTCGGGATAATGTTGGGGATCAGCGCGCTCTCGGGGCTCATCGCGACGACGGCGGCGGCGCTCGCGGCGTACTACGGGTCGGTGGTCAGCTACCGGCTCGGGCTCGACCCGGATACTTACGGCATCCCGATCATCACGGCGGCCGTGGACCTGCTCGGGTTCATGAGCCTTATAATCTCCCTTGTAGTCTTCGGATTGGTGAACTAGGAGCTATGGACGGCCCACGCAACCTCAAGGATATGCTCACGGAAGCCAAAGACACCTCGGAGCTGATGGTGGACCTCGCCTATGCGGCGCTCTTCTACGACTCGGAGGATTTCTCGGAAGAAGTCCTCCGCCTCGAAGTGCGCCTCAACTCCCTCGTCTTCGACATGCGTAGTCTGGCGATCTTCGCGGCCAGGAGCTACGCGGACGCCGAGCAGATGGCCGGCATCCTGCAGGTCGTGCAGGACATCGAGAAGATCGGCAACGCCGCCAACGACATCGCCATGATAGTGGTGAAGCACCTCGGTATCCCGCCGGAGCTCCTGGAGGACCTGCCCGAGGCCGAGGAGATAGCGAGCCGGGTGCGCGTAGAGCCCGAGAGCGAGCTGGACGGCCGCGCCCTCGACGACCTCGACCTGCCGGTGGAGACGGGGATGCGCCCGATCGCCGTCCGCTCGGGCTCGGAGTGGAACTTCGACCCCGACCCGGAGGACGTGCTGCGCGAGGGGGACGTGCTCTTCTTGCTGGGGCCGCCCGAAGGCGTCGCGGAGGTTCGGGAGCTCGCCGGCGCGGCCCCTGTCCCTTCGCCAGCCTCGTCCGTCGAAGGCGTAGGGCAGCTCTCGGAGCTGGAGCGGGCGGTGGACATCCTGATCGAGATGAAGAACCTCTCGGAGGTCGCCGTCGGCCTCGCCTACTCGGCGCTGCTGTACTACGACGCGGGGCTCGCGCGCGAGGTCGTCGCCATCGAGGACGAGATGGACGAGATGCGCTACCGCCTCGAACGCTGGGTGCTGTTGGCGGCCCGCCACATCGAAGACCCGAGCCGCCTCAGGGGCATTCTCCACCTGGCGACGGCCTCCGAGGCGATCACCGACTGCGCGATGGAGATGGTCTGGATGGTCGAGAAGGGCGAGGAGGTCCACCCGGTCCTCTCGGCCGCCGTCGGAGAGTCCGACGAGGTGGTCCTGAAGCTGACGGTCTCGCCCGACTCACCGGCCGACGGCAAGACTTTGGGCACTTTACGCCTGGAGACGGAGACGGGGATGTACGCCCTGGCGGTGAACCGCGGCGGCCGCTGGAGCTACCGTCCCCCCGACACCTATACTCTCAAGGGCGGCGACTCCCTGCTCGCCACCGGCGCCCCCGAGGGCCTGGAGCCTCTAGCCGAGCTCTTCGGCCAGGAGATAGAGGAGCCGCCGTAGTCCGCTCGCTCCAGAAGAGGCTCGCGGCGGCGAGCGGAGGAGGAGAGACGGGGCCACTACTGCGGGCCCTCCTCTTCTGGCCGCCGCTGGGCTTGCTCGGGCTCTACATGTACTCCGAGCTGCTGGAGAGGTTCTCGAGCCTGCCGCCCCAGCTCGGCGTGGGGTCGCTGGACATCAAGACCTACCAGAAGGCTGGGGAGGCTATCGCGGCCGGCGACGTGCCCTACCGCGACTTCTTTATCGAGTACCCGCCGGGGAGCCTGCCGTTCTTCGTGCCGCCGGCGCTCCTCTCCGAGAGCCGCCAAACCTACGCGATCTTCTTTACCTCGGAGATGGCGCTCGTGCTCGTGGCGACGCTCGTCCTCACGGCCCTCACCGCCCGCGCTATGGGGCGCGTGTGGCCCGTCCCGGCGGTGGTGTTCGCGGCCGGGGCGATAATGCTCTATCCCGTCGCCGTCTCCCGCTACGATGCGGTCGTCGCCCTCACCCTGGCGGCCGCCGCTGCCCTCGCCGTTCGGGGCTCCTCCCCGGCGAACGTCGCGGCATGGGCGTCTCTGGGGCTCGGGGCCGCCGCAAAGCTCGTCCCGGTGCTCGCAGCCCCGGCCCTGGCGCTGCTCTCCGGGTGGAAGGGCGCCGTGCGAGGCGCGGCGGTGTTCGCGGCGGTCGTCGCGGCGTTCTTCGCGCCGGCGCTGCTCCTGGGAGGCGAGGGGTTCGCGCGGAGCTTCTCGTACCACGCCGACCGGGGGTTGCAGCTGGAGAGTTTGGCGGCGTCGGCGTTGATGAAGCTCGGGTATCTGGAGGGGGTGTCGTTCGAGTTCGGGGCGATAGACGTGCTGGGGCGGGGGGTGACGTACTGGAGCTCGATGAGCATGTTCGTGACCGTCGCGCTGCTCATCGTCACGGCGGCGGTGATGCTGCGCGAAAGGTCTCTGGGGAGGCTGGGGGTGGGGCAGTTCCCGCGGTTCGCGGCGGCCTTCCTGCTGGCGTTCATACTCGGGTCCAAGGTGCTCTCGCCGCAGTACGTGGTCTGGCTGTTGCCCCTCGTGCCACTGTGCGCGGGCGGGCTGTGGAGCATCGGGGCATCGGCGCTCTTTCTCGCCACCTGTTGGGTGACCACGCAGGTCTTCCCGACGCACTACGAGGAGCTGATACGGTTGGAGCCGCCGGCCGTCAACCTCCTCGTCGAACGCAACCTCCTCCTCGTCATCCTCTGGGGCCTCATGCTCGTCCTGCCCCCCGAGAGTATCCCGAAGACCAGGCCAAAGAAAGCCTCACCGTGAGGCGCGGGCCGGCCATGCTCCTCCTACTCCTCGCTCTCTCTCCCGCGCTCTCCCTCACTTTGGGTTTCGTGCCGGGGCCGCAGATGGGGTTGGAGGAGGCGCGGCGGGCGGCGGAGTTCGTCCCGGAGGTGGACGAAATCCTCTCGCACCCGACGGTCACCACGTCGGCAAACTACGACGTGGCGACGGATCGCTGGCGGGTGGTCCTGATGGAGGGCGAGTCCGGGACGCCGGTCGCGGAGCTCTCGGTCGCGGACGACACGAATCGGGTGGAGGGGGTGGAGGTCTACCCTTCGGCCGACGAGGTCGTCTACCCGAACCTCTCGGAGGCCGATGCGATCAAGCTCGCCCTCGCCAACCCCAAGGTGCGCGACGAGCTCCTCGAACACCCCCCCCTAGCATCCGAGGCCGAGTACGAGGACGGCGAGTGGACGGTCCACCTGAAGGTCGAGGAAGGCGGCCAGGTCGGCGGGATGCCCGTGGACAGCGGCACCCGCAAAGAGGTCGCCCGCGTCGGGGTGGACGACGAGACCTGGCAGCTGGAGTACGTCTGGACCGGGGACCAGGTCGGCTGGCACATGGCGCGCGGCGACTACGGCGCGTACGGCAAGCAGGCGAACTACTGGTACGTATGGGGTCCTCTGGCCCTCGTCTTCGCGCTCGCCTTCTGGCGCACGGACAGGCTCTACTCTCTGCGCAACCTCGACGTCCTGGCCCTGCTCGGCTTCCTCGTCTCGCACGGCTTCTTCAGGGCCGGGGACTCCTACTGGGCGGCACTGCTGTGGTACCCGCCGCTCCTGTACCTGCTCGTCAGGACCTTGCTCGTGGGCTTCGGCAAGGGCGAGAAGGTCGAGAAGACGAGCAACTTCCCGACGCCGGTGCTGTTCGTCCTGGCTGCGATAGCCAGTGGGTTCTTGCTCGCGCTCAACTTCGACTCGCGCGTCATAGACGTGGGGTACGCGGGCGTGGTGGGTGCTGACAGGATCCTGCAAGGCGCCCTCCCATACGGCAACATGCCCGACGACGTCGGCACCGGTGACACCTACGGCCCTCTGAACTACCTCCTCTACGTCCCGTTCGTGTGGCTCCTGGGCTTCTCTGGGGAGTGGGACTACCTGCCCGCCGCCCACGGCGTGACGGTCCTCGCGTTCGTCGGCGGGGCCATAGCGATGCTCGTCGCCGGGTGGCGCTACGCGGGGGTGCGCGGCGCGGCGGCGCTGTTCTTTGCGTGGGCCGCCTTCCCGTACACCCTCTACTCGACCAACAACAACACCAACGACATCATCGTCGCCGCCGCGGCGGCCATAGGAGTCGCGGCGGCGCCCTCCGCGCTGGCGCGCGGCGCCGCGGTCGCCGCGGGGTTCGCGGTCAAGCTCTTCCCACTGGTCCTCGCCCCCCTCTGGATGTTCCACGATGGCGTTCGAAAAACGGGCCGTCTCCTCGACTTCGTCCTCGGCGGCGTGGCCGTGGTCCTGCTCACGTTCTGGGTCCTCGCCCTCGACGGCGACCCCTTGGGCGGCGTGAAGCTCTTCTACGAGAAGACGCTGGCCTTCCAGGGCGAGCGGGAGACGCCGTGGACGATCTTCGCGCAGGTACCGTGGCTCGAGTTCTTGCAGGAACCCTTGATGGCGGCCGCGGTGCTGCTCGCGTTCGTCGTGGCGGTCTTTCCGAAGAAGAGGACCGTGCGCAGGCTCGCGGCGTTCTCGGCGGCGCTCATCATCGCGTTCCAGCTCACCTTCAACTACTGGTTCTACACCTACGTCACCTGGCTCGAGCCCTTCGTCTTCCTCGCGCTGCTCCTCGAGACGAACGAAAAGACCGCCCTCGACGGGGCCGGCGAACAAGAGGAGAAAAGCATTCAGCCCTCGGCTGCCGGTGATCGGCAACAGGTCGAGCAAGAATAAGCCGCGCCGTTGCGGGGCGGGACTTCTTAGCGCTGCCCAACGGTTGGCGAAATGACCCGGACTCTCCAACTGCCCGAGCCACGGGCTCTTGTCGACCGCTCCGTGTGGGCGTCCTACAGATTCTCCTGCGCCAGTCCTGCCTCTCGGGCGCGGACGATGGCCTCTTCGCGGTCGGCGGCCTGCAGCTTTTGGAGGATGTTAGAGACGTAGTTGGCGACCGTCTTGGAGCTCAGGGAGAGCAGCCGGGCGATCTCGGCGTTCGAAGTGCCCCTCGCCATCAGGTGCAGCATCTCGCGCTCCCGATCGGTAAGGACGGGGAAGGTCTCCCTGGGGACTGGGGCGAAGTATGCTACCGTTTATCGACGCGCGTTAGGCGCTCCTGGCCTGCTCTTCGTGCTTGCCCTCGGCGAACTCCTCGACGATCTTGGCGCAGAACGCATCCAGGTCGCCCGGGTTGCGGCTCGTGACGAGGCCCTGGTCGGTGACGACCTCCTCGTCCACCCACGTGCCGCCTGCGTTGCGAATGTCGGTCTGGAGGGTGGGGTAGGAGGTAAGCGTCCGGCCCTTCACCACGTCGGCCTCCACCAGCGTCCACGGGCCGTGGCAGATCACCCCAACCGGCTTGGCCTGCTCGAAGAACCCGCGCACGAAGCTCACCGCCTCCTCGTTGCCCCGGAGGTTGTCCGCCCCCACGGTGCCGCCGGGCACGATCAGGGCGTCGTAGTCCTCCGCAGAGACCTCGGAGAAGGTCTTCTCCACCGTGAAGGTTTCTCCCGGGTTGACATCGCTGTTCATGGTCTGGGCTTCGCCGGTCTGGATGCCGACGACGTCTACGCTGGCGCCGGCGTCCTCGACCGCCTTCTTCGGCTGGACGAACTCAACCTGTTCGGTGCCTACCGGGGCGAGAAGGATAGCTATCTTACGACCCTGCAACTCATTGGCCATGATCTAGAAGACCTCCGCAATAATAGAGCATATGTATTCAAAATATTACCCGACCGAGGCGGATCTCAAACATCGAGAAGCCTCTGCGTCCCCTTCTCACCCTTGCTGGCCGTTGCGTTCTATGATCCCCCTGTAGCAGCGCGTGCTGGCTTTGGGGACGCGCGGCTGCGTGCCGTAGTCCACGAACACGAGTCCGAACCACTTCCACTTTGAGTAGCCTTCCGCCCACTCGAAGTTATCCAGCAAGGACCACACGAAGTAGCCGCGCAGGTCCACGCCGCGCTCGATGGCCTCGCCCGCCGCGCGGAAGTGGACGTCGAGCAAGGAGACGCGCTCCTCGTCGTCCACCCCGCCCTCGGGGTCCACGTAGTCGTGGAAGGAGGCGCCGTTCTCCGTTACGTAGATGGGCAGGTCCGCGTAACCGTCCCTTATGCGGACGAGCGTCTCGGTCAGGCCCTCGGGCTCTATCGTCCAGCCCATCGCGGTCCGTGCGGCAGCGTACGGGATCACGACCCTCCCTCGCCCGCACGCTTCGGAACGGTGACTCCGCCTCGGGGTCGTCGTCGGGGCACACCATGTGCCGCATGTAGTAGTTGACGCCCAGAAAGTCGAGGTGTTGCGAGATCCTCTCCAGGCCCCCATCCCGGACGAAACGGAAGTCGCCCACCGACCGGTAGTGCTCCAGCACGTCCTGGGGGTATCTGCCGCGAAACAGTGGATCGAGGAAGAGGCGGTTGGCGTTGCCGTCCACGAGCCGCACGGCCTCCCCGCCCGGCTCCCTGTCACGGGAAGGCCGCACGCGTGAGAGGTTGAGGGTGATGCCGAGCCGGTTGCCCTCGCGGCCCATCGAGCGCATGTTCTCTCCAGGGCGAACCCGTGGCCGAGCAGGAGGTGGTGCGTCGCTACGAGGGCTTTCGAGGTGCTCTTATGGCCGGGGGTGTGGACGTCCGTGTCGTGGCCGAGCCAGGCGGCGACCCAGGGCTCGTTCAGCGTAACTTAGAACGGTACGGAGTCGGCCAGCTCCTCGTACACGGTTTCGGCGTACTCCGCGAACCGCTCACTCGTCTCCCGACTCGTCCAACCATCGTATCGGTCCTCCAGGACCCGCGGCAGATCCCAATCTGCTTGAACAAGACCGGCGAGGCGATGGGCTTCATGAACACGACGTTGCGGCACGAGGGCACGTCCACCCCGGTGGAGAGCAGCTCCGCGGTCGTCGCAACCACGGGCGTCTCCCGGTCGGGGTCGGCGAAGCGATCCAGCCAGGAGGCGGCCTCACCCTTCTAAGCTCGACTTTAGCCATTAGGCAGCATAGCAGACC
>JADDPV010000014.1 GCA_016781705.1 Rubrobacter sp. | reverse complement strand
AGTCGCACAGCAGCTCCAGTTGCTCCTCCCAGTCGTCGGTCGGGTCTAAGCGCCTTCTCCTGTGCGCCTTTCCATCCCCATGCTCCTCCCCTCCAGAGTGGCGTGTGGGCTGGAAGGGGATGCCAGGTGCAGGACTTTCCGGCCAGCCAGAGCGGCCCAAGACCTTTCGTCGTTTCTGCCAAGCTCGGCTGCAGCCATGCGTTGCGCTATTCTTGGCCTAGTTTGGTACGAAGACGGTGGATCGTACCTCGTCGCGGGCGAAAACCGCCGAGGTCAGCGCTACGAGTGCAGGGTTCGCCAGGAAGCCGTCTCCTACCTGCGCGACCGGATGAAAGGACGGCGCGTCACCGCGGAGCAGGCCGGAGACCTCCTCGAACCCGTCGCCGAACGCTTCAAACTTCCCTACACCTACGGCGACAAGCTGAGGTACTCGGGCCAGTACGTCCTACTCGCCGCCGTGGCCCTCGGCCACGCCTCTGTCGTTAAAGAAGGGCGATCCTACGTGTACTCGGTGAGGTAGCAAGCCCTTTGCGGCCATATAGCGCCGGTTGGGTGAGCATGTCGGCCGACGAGAAGGTCGAAGAATTCAGGTTTATCTTTGCGCGGGGGACAGTCCGTTCGGCCCGCCGCTGTCGAGCAGATGCACGAAAGCGCCCGTGCCGGAGAGCGGCTCCTCGAGCAGGTTCTTCTCCTGCAGGGAGACGAACAGGGCGACCGACCTCGCCTGGCAGTCGATTGACCTCCTGGAATCGAACTCGATACCGGGAAAGCTCGCGTAGCTCCCAGACGCTTCGAGTACCGGAGTCGCCCTCGCGCACGTTCCGCCGAGCGAGTACAATCTGTCTGGTAAGAAGTAGACACCTAGCGTGCTCTGGAGGCAGGCGAACCAATGTCCAAGGCGCGAAGGACCATAAAGAGCTCGGCCAGATCGGGCACCGTGAAGCCCAGCAAAGTACGCTCTGCCGCCAAGCAGATCAGAAAAGAGCGCGCAGCGGCTTCCGGCCGTTACGTCGTCAAGGGGTAGCGCTCCCCTTACCTAGCGGGCATCTTCCCTCCGATTGCATAGAATGCCGTCATGGCGGCGCAAAGGTACGACTATGATGTCTTCATCAACTGCCCGTTCGACCCGGAGTAACGGCAGATGCTCGACGCCCTGGTCTTCGTCGTGCACGACTGCGGCTTCCAGGCCCGCTGCGCCCTAGAGATCGACGACTCCGGCTGCGTCAGGATCGAGAACATCGTCGAGTTGATCCGGGAGTGCCGCTACGGCATCCACGACATCTCCCGCACCGAACTTGATCGTGCCAACAACCTGCCCCGCTTCAACATGCCGCTGGAGCTTGGCCTGTTCCTCGGCGCCACCAGGTTTGGAAGCCCGAAGCAGCAAAGAAAACACTCTCTGATCCTCGATCGGGAGCCCTACCACTACCAGAAGTTCATCTCCGACATCGCCGGTCAGGACATCAAGTCCCACGACGGCGACCCCGAAATCGCCATAAGGCAGGTGCGCAACTGGCTCAGCAGCTCCCCGACGATAGCCGACGTCCTTATCCCCGGCGCGAGAAGAATGGTCGAGCGGTACGGTCTGTTTCAGGAGGAGCTCCCCGAGTTGTGCCGCAGGTCTCAGCTAGACCCCGACGACCTCATCTTTAACGACTACACCACCTGCGTCGCCGAGTGGCTCAAAGAGAACGACTGGTGACCTGCGTCGTCTCGTCTGCCGCAGCCCCGGCCACCAAGTCTCCGATTCACCGGCACGGCGTACTGCAACCGTACTGCAACGGGGCTGGTACACAACGGCACGCGGCGGACAAAAGCGATCGCCACAGCAACAAAATGCCTGCAAAAACGCGGAAAAGGTGGACACATAAGGACGACCTGGAACCCAGGATATCCAACTGAAAATCATGGTGTCCCCGGTTCGAGTCCGGGTCCCGCCACTCGACAAAATCCTGGAAAACGCAGGAAAAGCTGAATCCTTAACTATTGGCAGACCGAGACTTGGCAGCAGTAGCGTCTGCGCAAGGCTTCGCCTATGGCGTCTGCCGCTCCTCCGCCTATACCGGGAAGCACGTGCGAGTAGGTGTCGAGAGTGATGGTGATGGTGGCGTGTCCGAGTAGCTCCTGGACGGTCGGTTTAGGCGAGTCTCCCGATACGAACTCGGACGCCTCGGTTAGGGCGAGAGCCCTCAGGACCACATTGTCGCGGCCCTGCGCGACTGTTTGGCGGAGCTGTGCGAACGGACGGGCGACCGGAGGCAACGCACGACGCTCCTCCGGCCAGCTCCTCTGCTAAACTCGCTCCTCGTGGAGAAGTCCATAGCCAGACACGCTGAGCGGCTCCTCGCTGCGGGCGTGGCCGGGACCAATACCTCGCACGGCGCCCGGGGCAACCTCGACAAGATACAGATGCTCCTCGAAGAGGACCCGAGCACTACCTTCGGGATGCAAAGACTCCTGCGCGGCGTGAGCTACGACGAGGCGTACGGCGCCGTGGCCGCTCAGATCGGGAACCCACCCGACCGGGAGGAGAACGCCGACCGCGGCTGCATAGATCCGGAGCGCACGGCCCGGAGTCTCCTGGAGGCCGGCGAGCGCATAAGCGCCGCCGCGAGGGACGGGGCACGGACCGTCTTCGCCACGGGCCACCCTGGCGCCCTGCTCGTCTACTATCTCGGCCTCGCCCGGTGGTTCGAAGAACTGGGGGGAGAGACGCTGGTAACGGAGCCGCGCATTCGGCCCGACGACGGTGAACCGCCGCTAGATTGGATCGGCCCTGTAGCGGCCGTGGGTGACGGGGCGAGCCTGCGCCACACCCACGACCCTGCTCCCATGCGGCGCATCCTGGAGGAGGCCGGCGCGGCGGACCTGACCGTGGACCTCGTCGTTGCGGACCACGGTTTCGCGGGGGCGGCGGTCGCGGCCGGCATCCCGACCGTGGCCGTCATGGACACCAACGACCCTGCCCTGGCGGTGGTCGCTCGGCGCGGCGCCGGCCATCTCACCGTCGTGCCGATGGACGACAACCGCCCGCAGAACTCCTATGCTGCGGCCCTGGAGGTCCTCCGGGGCACTCCTTCCAGGAGCGCGATCTCGGGTCGTTAGAGGGCCCCGGCAGTCGCCGACAGCCGGGGGAGTACGCAGCGCCGGTAAACGCGAACGCTGCACCCGCGCGGCTGTCCGGTATAATAAGAGCGAATGCGCGTTTTCTTGATCGATGGCTACTCTTTACTCTACCGGGCGTTCTACGCGTTGCCGCAGAGCATCTCCACCTCCACGGGCCTGCCGACCAACGCCCTCTACGGCTTCACGAGCATGGTCTTGAAGCTGCTCGACGAGGGGGAGGACGTCGGGATCGGGGTTGTGTGGGACGGTGGCAAGCCCCAGTTCCGGATGGAAATCTTCCCGGAGTACAAGGCTCATAGATCCTCCATGCCCGAGGAGCTGAAGGCGCAACTCGACCACCTCGACGAGATCCTCGAAGCCATGAACATCCCCGCCGTTCGCGCCGAGGGCTTCGAGGCCGACGACGTGCTGGCGACCCTGAGCAAACGCATCCCCGATGACGTGGAGTTGATGATCGTCACCGGCGACCAGGACGCGATGCAGCTGGTGGACGGAAGCGTGAAGGTGTTGAGGACGACCCGGGGCGTCTCTGAGACGAAGGCGTACGGCCGCGACGAGGTCGTCGAGGAGTACGGGGTCAGTCCCGAGCAGATCCCGGACTACAAGGCCCTCACCGGCGACCCCTCGGACAACATCCCCGGCGTGAAGGGCATCGGCCCGAAGGGCGCGGCGAACCTACTGCAACAGTTCGGGACGGTCGAGAATCTGTACGAGAACCTGGACGCCGTCAAAGCCAAGGGGACGCGCAAGAAGCTGGAGGAGGGACGCGAGAGCGCGTTGGTCTCGCTGGAGCTCGCGCGGATGCGCTTCGACGCGCCGGTGGAGTTCGACAGGGACGCTCTCCACTTCGAGGGGGTCACGCCGGGGATACGGGACGTGTTTCGGCGCTACGAGTTCCGCAGCCTGGAACCGCGCCTCGCTGCGCTGCCGGTCCTCGGGGACGAGGAACTTCCGCCCGTCGAGAAGCTCGAAGTCCACGTCTCCGAGGAGCCGCCCGAGCTCTCCTTCGAGCCCGCCGGCGCCTCACCGGTCGGTGATGGTCGCTGGTGCGTCGCCGTCTCGGAGGGGGAGGTGAGGCTCTCGGAGGGGCTGCCGGAGGGGCACCTGGAGGTACACGACGCGAAGCAATTGGGCGTGCGCGGGGCGAGCTTCGACACGTACCTCGCCGGGTACCTGGTGAAGCCGGGGCTCGGGAGCTACGAGTTGGGCGCGCTCGCGTCCGAGCGGGGGTTGGCGGAGGTCGAGGTGGCGCACGAGGACCCGAAGGTCGCCGATGCGGCGCGCCGGGCGGCCTGGATCCACGCGCTCGTCCCGAAGCTCGACGCGGAGATGGAGGAGATGGGCCTGGCGAGGCTCTACTACGACGTCGAGCTGCCGCTCGCGGACGTGCTCGGGGAGATAGAGCGGGTCGGGATGCCGGTGGACGTCTCGACGCTCGAGGAGGTCGGCGAGGAGATAGAAGGCCGCGTCGAGGAACTCGAGGCCGACATCTACGAGACCGTCGGCCATCCGTTCAACATCGGCTCCCCAAAGCAGCTCGGCGAGGTCCTCTTCGAGGAGATGGGAATTCCCCCGGCCAGAAAGACCAAGACCGGCTACTCCACCGACGCCAAGGTCCTGCAGCAGCTCGCCATCGAGCACCCGATAGCGGACAAGATCATCGCCTACCGCGAACTGACGAAACTCAAGGGAACGTACATAGACGGCCTCGTGAAGCTGATCGGAGAAGACGGCCGCATCCACAGCACCCTCAACCAGACCACGACCGCCACCGGCCGCCTCTCCAGCGACTCGCCGAACCTGCAAAACATCCCGGTCCGCACGGAGAGGGGAGCGCGCATCCGGGACGCCTTCACCGCCTCGGCCGGCCGCAAGCTCGTCATCGCCGACTACTCGCAGATAGAGTTGCGCATCCTCGCGCACATGACCCGCGAGCCCGCGCTCGTCGAGTCGTTCGCGAAGGGCGAGGATATCCACACCCGCACCGCCTCCGAGGTCTTCGACGTGCGCATGGAGAGCGTCACCCCGGAGCTCAGGCGCCGGGCGAAAATGGTCAACTTCGGCATCCTCTACGGCATCTCGGGCTTCGGGTTGGCGATGCGCCTCGGCAACGTGCATCCGGCGGAGGCCGAGCGCTACATCAAACGCTACCTGGAGCGTTACCCGAAGGTGACGGAGTTCATCGAGGAGACGCTGCGGGAGGCGGAGGAGTTGGGTTACGCGACCACGCTCTTCGGCCGCAGGCGCTACGTACCGGAGCTCCGGAACACCAACAAGAACGTGCGCAAGCTCGGGGAGCGCATAGCTTTCAACGCGCGCGTGCAGGGGACGGCGGCGGACGTTATCAAGACGGCCATGATCGACCTCCAGCCCCGCCTGCGTCCCCTCGGGACCGACATGCTCATGCAGGTCCACGACGAACTGGTCTTCGACGTGGACGAGAGGAACGTGGACGAGGTCGGGGCCTTAGCCGCCGGGAGGATGGTCGCGGCCTACGACCTCGACCCGCCGCTGGAGGTGGAGGTCAAGGTCGGGGATCGGTGGGGGAGGGTGGCGCCGCTGGCGGTCGGTTGAGGTAGAATGCTCGCGTATCGAGGCATGAGGGGATACGTCTCCCCCCATCCTGTATAATCTTTTGGCAAGCAACAGAGAAGGAAAGCAACTTCTACATGGCTGATACCACTGAGAGCGCTACCCGCGCGCTGACGATGCGGGACTTCTTCAAAGAAGAAAATGGGGAGATCGTCCCGATAGACGAGGCGGTCCTCATAGACTTCAAGGACGGCGATATCGTCGAGGGCGACGTCGTGAGGATAGACAAGGACGAGGTCCTCGTGGACATCGGATACAAGTCCGAGGGGCTCATCCCGACCAACGAGCTCTCCATCCGCAAGGGCGTGGACCCGCAGGAGATCGTGGACCTCGGCCAGCACATCGAGGCGCTGGTCCTCCAGAAGGAGGATCAGGACGGTCGGCTTATCCTCTCGGCCAAGCGCGCGGCCTTCGAGAAGGCGTGGCAGCGCATCGAGGAGGCGCATCAGGACCAGCGCACCGTCGAGGGCCCCGTCATCGAGGTGGTTAAGGGCGGCCTTATTATCGACATCGGCCTGCGCGGCTTCCTCCCGGCGAGCCTGGTGGACATCCGGCGCGTCAGGAACCTGGACGCGTTCCTGGGGCAGCGGTTGGAGTGCAAGGTCATCGAGCTCAACCGCAGCCGCAACAACGTGGTGCTGAGCCGGCGGGCGGTGCTTGAGGAGGAGCGCAAGGAGGAGCGCCACCGCATCCTCACGGAGTTGCAGGAGGGTGAGGTCGTGGAGGGCACGGTCTCGAACCTGGTGGACTTCGGCGCGTTCGTGGACCTCGAGGGCATAGACGGCCTCATCCACATCTCCGAGCTCTCGTGGAACCACGTAGATCACCCCTCGGAGGTCGTCGAGGTCGGCGAGAAGGTGCAGGTCAAGGTGCTGGAGGTCGACCGGGACCGCGAGAGGATCTCGCTCGGGCTCAAGCAGACGCGGAAGGACCCGTGGCAGGAGATCGTGGAGCGGGTCAACGTGGGCGAGCAGATCCAGGGCCGCGTCACGAAGCTGGTCTCCTTCGGCGCGTTCGTCGAGGTCGCCGAGGGCGTGGAGGGCCTGATCCATATCTCCGAGCTTGCCGAGCACCACGTGGAGACGCCGGACGAGATCGTGCGTTCCGGCGACGAGGTGGACGCCCGCATCATCGACGTGGACCCGCGCCGCCGGCGCCTCTCCCTCTCCTTGCGCCCGAAGAAGGAGGAGCGCGAGGAGCGGGCTGAGCACGCGGACCGCGGCGCGGTTGACCGCGAGGACCGCGGGGACCGCAGTGTCGTCGATCGGGGCGGCGAACGCGCCGAACGCGCGCCGCGCCGCGAGGATCGCTTCCGCCGCGACTACGAGTCGCGCGGAGGGCGTGATCGGGACCGCGACAGGGACCGTGGACGGGACCGGGACCGCGGGGACCGGGTTGGGGACGGCCTCCGAACCGGCGCGTTCGACGCGCTGAAGGACCTGGACCTCGGCGACCGGGAGTAGCAACAGCCCCATACCCCCGCCCGACCGGGGAGGGCCTTTGAGGGGGCCGGTGACGATGGCCGTCACCGGCCCCCTCGCGTGCGGCAAGAGCACCTTCACGCGCATGCTCGGCGAGGAGCCGGGCGTCGAGACCGCCTCGGCGGACGAGATGGTCCACGACCTTCTCTCCGGCGACGCGGAGACGGTTCGCAGGGTGTCCGAGCGCTTTGGGGAGGTCGTGCGCGACGGAACGGGCGGCATAGACCGCAAGGCGCTCGGGCGCGCCGTCTTCGGGGAGTCGACGGCCTTGAAGGATCTCGAAGACATCTTGCATCCGCTGGTGCGGGAGGAGACGGAGCGGCGCGTGGCGGCTTCGGAGGCGAGGCTCTTCGTGGCGGAGATACCGCTGCTCTTCGAGGGAGACGGGGGTGGTTGGTACGACTGGACGGTGGCCGTTACCGCGCCGCAGGAGCGCAGGCTGGCGTGGGCCGCGGAGCGGGGGATGGATGAGAGGCAGGTCCGGGCGATAGAGGCCCGGCAGCTTTCGCAGGAGGAGAAGGCGCGTCGCGCGGATCTCGTAGTGGAAAACGACGGCGGCCTGGATAGACTCAGGGCGGGGGCGAAGAGGGTGGTCGAGAGGGTGTTGGACAAAAGGAGTCCCGACGGCGAAGAAGGCGCAGGGGAGCGGCGGTAGGTACGGGCGGGCGCGGCGCCGGCGGCGCCGCAACCGGGCTGCCCTGCTCGCGGTCCTCGTGCTCGCGTTCGTCGGGGTGGCCATCGCCCTGGAGGGGCCGGAGTTGGTGCGGCGTCTCACGCATCCGCTGGAGTACGAGGCGGAGATACAGGCCGCTGCGGCGGAGCACCAAGTCGAGCCGGCGCTGGTGGCGGCCGTCATCCGGACGGAGAGCCGCTTCGATCCGGCGGTTACCTCGTCGCAGGGGGCTTACGGGCTGATGCAGATCCTGCCCGGGACCGCCGACTCCATCTCGGCGATGGGCGGCCCGGCGGGCGACTACCGGGATCCCGGGACCAACGTCAGGATGGGGACCTGGTACCTGAAGTATCTGCAAGGCCGCTACGACGGTGACGTTCGGCTGGCTTTGGCGGCGTACAACTCCGGCGAGGGTCGGGTAGACGCCTGGATCTCCGAAGAGGGCTTCGACGTGGCCCGCGACATCCCCTTCGCCGAGACCCGCGACTACGTCGTCAATGTCCAGGAGTCGCGAGAGATTTACAGGGAACTGTACGGCGCAAACCTCGACCGGCGCCCGGCGTAACAGCCCGGCGCCACACTCCCAGGTCGTCCGCTCCCCGGTGGAGGCGTCCTTCTCGAGGCCGAGCGCGTAACCCAGCGAGGGCTTGCCCGGACCCATCAGGAGGATGACCATGACCCCCGCGATGAGGGCCAGGTCGAGTTCGGCTCCGGCTCCGCCGCCCTCGGGCGAGAGGAATCCGACGTTGACCTTCACCAGCCGGATCGCGACGGCGAGGTCGATCGTAAGCAAGAGCGCCAGGAGCCGCGAAAGGAGCGCGACGACGAGTAGGATGATGCCACCGGTGAGCTTTAGGAACGTCACGAAATAGCCCATCAGCACCGGCAGCGGAATGCCCAGAGCCCCGCGAGCATCTACCCGCCGAAGTTCCCCGGACCCATCTGCGTCAGCTTCTGCAGCCCGTGCGCGGCCATTATCGATCTGACTATCACGTGTACCAGCAGAGGGGCGAGCCCCGCTAAACGGGCTACCGACGAGAGACCGAGCGCCCCCGTCATTTCCGTGCTCCTTCCTCTATGCACCGAACGAGCCTTTATACGTGCGCCGCGGACCCGGCCGGTTCGGGCGTCGGGAGAATGAGCGGTGAAGTATGCCAGCTGCGTCGTATACTCAGACGAGCGGGCGTTTTGGGGTTCTGTTCTCGGACGGGAAGGTCTATGCAAAGCAGCAAGAGCGGCTTCCAGATAAACAGCGAGTACCTGCCGACCGGCGACCAGCCGCGGGCGATAGAGAGCCTGTCTTCAGGGCTCGAAGCCGGGATGAGCGCGCAGACTTTGCTCGGGGTGACGGGGAGCGGGAAGACGTACACGATGGCGAAGACCATCGAGGAGGCCGGATGGCCCGCGCTCGTCATCGCGCACAACAAGACGCTCGCCGCGCAGCTCGCCAGCGAGTTCTCGGAGTTCTTCCCCAACAACGCCGTCGAGTACTTCGTCAGCTACTACGATTACTACCAGCCCGAGGCGTACGTCCCGAGGACCGACACCTTCATCGAGAAAGACGCCCAGATCAACGAAGACATAGACCGCCTGCGGCACTCGACGACGAGCAGCCTGTTCACGAGGCGCGACGTGATCGTGGTCGCATCGGTCTCCGCCATCTACGGTCTTGGGAGCCCCGAAGAGTACCGCTCGAAGATGGTGCTGCTGGAAAGGGGCAACTTCTACGACCTCGACGACGTACTGCGGGGCCTGGTCAAGATCCAGTACGTCCGCAACGATTACCAGTTGAACCGCGGCACGTTCCGTGTGCGCGGCGACGTTCTAGAGGTTCACCCGGCGTACCAGGACACCGTCTACCGCGTCTCTTTCTTCGGGGACGAGGTCGAGTCGATCTCGGAGGTTGACGGGCTCACGGGCGAGGTGTTGCGCGAGCTGGACGTGCTCACCGTGTACCCGGCGACGCACTTCGTCACCGACGAGGACCGGCTCGCCGTCGCCATAAAAAACATCGAGTCGGAGATGGAAGGGCGCGTCGCCGAGTTGCAGGAAGAGGGCAAGGTCCTGGAGGCGTACCGCTTGCGGCAGCGGACGATGTACGACCTGGAGATGATGCGCGAGCTCGGGTACACCAGCGGCATCGAGAACTACTCCAGGCACCTCGACGGGCGTCCGCCGGGCTCGACGCCGTACACGCTGCTGGACTACTTCCCGGACGACTACGTGACGTTCGTGGACGAGTCGCACATCACGCTGCCTCAGATCACGGGCATGTACAAGGGCGACCGCTCCCGCAAGACCACGCTCGTCGAGTTCGGCTTCCGGCTGCCGTCGGCCCTGGACAACCGCCCGCTGAAGTGGGAGGAGTTCCTGCTCAAGACCAACCAGCTCGTGTTCGTGTCGGCGACGCCGGGGCCGTATGAGCTAGAGAACTCGGGGCAGATAGTCGAGCAGATCATCCGCCCGACCGGCCTCGTGGACCCGCAGGTCGAGGTGAGGCCGACGAAGAACCAGATAGACGACCTCCTCAACGAGGTCGCGAAGCGCGTCGAGCACGGCGAGCGGGTCCTCATCACCACGCTGACCATCAGGATGGCGGAGGACCTCACCGATTACCTGCTGGAGCACAAAGTCAAGGCGCGTTACATGCACGCCAACATCGAGACGCTGGACCGCATCCAGATCATCCGCGGCCTGCGCACCGGCGAGTTCGACGTGCTCGTGGGCATCAACCTCCTGCGCGAGGGTCTCGATCTACCCGAGGTGACGCTAGTGGCCATCCTCGACGCGGACAAGGAAGGGTTCCTGCGCGGCGAGCGGGCGCTGATACAGACCATCGGGCGCGCTGCCCGCAACGTCAACGGGCGGGTCATCATGTACGCCGACAAGGAGACCGACGCGATGCGCGCCGCGATAGGGGAGACGAACCGCAGGCGTGAGATCCAGATAGCGTACAACGAGCGCAACAACATACGGCCCAGGACTATCCAGAAGGGCGTCTCGGACATCCTCATCGCCGCCGAGGCGAGGGGCCTGTACAGGACCGAGCGCAAGCGCGCCGCCCGTGAGACCCCGCGCGACCCGGAGGAGCTGCAGACCCTCATCGCCGACCTTCAGGCCGAGATGCTCGCCGCCGCAGAGGACCTCAAGTTCGAGTACGCGGCGAAGCTGCGCGACGAGATCAAGGACTTAGAGAGGCAGCTGCAGGAAGTGGCTTCGTAAAGGGCGGGCGGCGATTGTGCAAGGATGAGTAGAACGATAAGAGCTTTCGTTCTAGTCGTAATAATCCTGTTCTTGTGCGCTGTGTCATTCGTAGCCGGGCAGCAGACTGGACCTGCACTAAGGACTTACATCGCTTCGATCATCATGCCTGATACTCAACCAGCAAGCAGCGGCGCGGTACTCGCTACGCCGCGATATGGCTACCGGCTCTCAGAGAACTGCCTCTTCACACCGGTTGACGACACCGGACTCTACTTCGACCCGGAGAACCGTCAGCGAATCTGCGTTGTGCCACCTGGGGCCACCATCGAGCCGGGAATTGAGCCGACACCCGGAGAAGGCGCACAGTTGCCTTTCAACTGTGCTGTAGCGCCAGATCAGAATATTTACTGCTCGCCTGGCTGGTCCTTAGACGCTGGATTCCTTAGCCGACTCTACGAGCGTGGGGAACTCCCCGAAAGCTGAAAAGTTGGAACTTAAGAAGGAAGTCAGTATGGAAGCAGCAATAAAGATACTGGAGACTCCTGCGGAGGTTAGCTGGGACTACGACGAAGAGGCGGACGTCCTCTACCTCTCCGTGGGCAAACCCCGACCCGCCGTAGGTGTGGACATCGGCGAGGGTGTCATCGCACGCTACGATGAAGAGCACAAAGAAGTGGTGGGCCTAACCCTGATCGAGCTCCGCGCACGGCTGCTCAAGGAGATAGAGCATGGTGGTTAGGTGGACGAGGAACTAAACCGGGCGAGGGGTTCAAGTTCGAATACGCGGCCAAGCTCCGGGACGAGATCAAGGATCTGGAGCGTCAGTTGTAGGAGGTGGCTTCGTAAGGCTGATGCACTCAGGGTGTCAGCTATGGACGCGTAGAGCCTTGCATGGACTTACGGAGGGGGGAGTCCACTATCCGGGAGGAGCAGAACTGGCTTAAGTAAGCTGGAGAGGTGGGCGGAGCGCCGCTGGCTCCCCAAGAGCGGCTAGAGAAGCGGGAGTGCCCGTGATGGCGGAGAATTGAGGGTAGCGGCCGAAGAGGAGGAGGTAGGAGCCGTGGCGCAGAACAGCTTTCCCAAGAAGGTTTGCGTCTTGGACCTCGAAACGTCCAAGCTTGTCAGAGGTGAGCCTGAGAAAACGCCGCTCGCGTTCGTCGGGACCTTGATCTATGAGCTGCGCGGTGGGCGCTACCAGGCGGGCCCACACCGGTGCTTTTTCCCTGACGAGCTCAAGGGGCTTGAGCAGCTCCTAAAAAGCTTTGAGGGTATAGTGCTCGGCCACAACATCCTCAATTTCGACTACAAGGTTCTCGGAGCTCGAATCTCCCTCGAAGGAGTGGTGGGGAAGACCGTAGACACTTTGGCCTTCCTTTACGAAAAGAGGTCTACGGAACCCCTATTTGCCGGGGGAACCTCAAGCTTACTTGAGGGACTCTCGCTGGACAACCTGACCCAGAAGAACCTGGGGCGGGGCAAGGTGATAAGCGGGCGGTCAATCCCCAAGCTCTGGCGGGAGGGGCGCAGGGAGGAGGTCATCGCCTACAACAAAGAGGACCTCGTGCTCACCTACTCGCTCTGGTGGTGGATGGTCGAGGGACGGACGGTTCTCATAAGGGAGCGCGAGAAGTTCGATATGCGGACTGTCGTTGGGGACCGCGTATATGAACCGGGTAGGGTAGAGATCTTTGAAGAGGACCGGCCTCGCCTAACCGGCCAAAGGCCCCTCTTCAACACGCGCGTGGTGATGATTACCGGCGGCCCGCTCCTAGAGGAACCGCCCCCGGACGCGGACGACGAACCCAACTACTGGTACCGAGGCGCGCTCGCCCGACATTACTTGCGCGAGGACGAGGTGATGATCTCGGACCCGCGTATGGGCTTCTTTGGTGAAAATTTCGAGGCGGGACCGTACCCCGCCGACTGGTTCACTTTTTCCGTGTGGCGCGAAGGACCCGACTTCCCAGCCCGAAGCGCACCCGGAGACGATGCCATCGGCATAGAGGATGTTCTTTAAGGAATGCCCTGGTCCCAAGTCTGCTCAGCAATTTTAGAGATTCGCCCGCAACTTGGCGAAGAATGAGGCCGAACTCGGCGTCGTGGGTGACTTTCTCCCTTGGGTAATTATGGGCAGCGGTAGCCGTAGTAGACGCAGATGCTGTATTGCTGGTTGGCGCTGGCGCTCCCGCTCGCCCTCATGCTGGCGGGTAGACCGCAGGCGGGAGGATCAGGACACCCGTGATCCTCCGGCCGTAATACAGCCCGAAGTGGGTAAAGTCCCCGGTGATGAGGTGTGTCGTCCCGGCGCCGACGGCGGCGAGCAGTACCGGCGTGTCTTTCTCGGGGAGCCTCACGGCCTTGAGGGCCGGGTGCGCCTCGGGATCGGCGGACGCCTCGACGACGAACACCGACGCGAGCAGCTCCTCGAGGTCCTCTCGCTGGCGGCCTTCTGGAAGGTTCCTGCGTGCTTCCTCTGCAGCGTAGGACGAAGTTAGAAGCTTCGCTCCGGACGTACGCCACAGCCACCGGATCGACGCGTCGGGGCAGTAGGCCGCTGACAGCGGTGTTCATAAGTACTGAACCTCGACCTCGTAGCCGCAG
>JADDPV010000249.1:7098-13780 GCA_016781705.1 Rubrobacter sp. | reverse complement strand
AGCCGCCAAGTTCCAAACAACAGTTTCGACGAAGAGGTTTCAACCATGCAGACACACCAGCCGTTAGTAGGGTTGCCCAATGGGGCGGTCGAGCTCTCCAATGAGGAGATAGCGCGTTACAGTCGGCACCTGATCATGCCGGAGGTCGCGCTCGACGGGCAGAAGAAGTTGAAGCAGGCCCGCGTCCTGACCATCGGGGCCGGGGGGCTCGGTTCGCCGCTCGCGCTCTATCTCGCGGCAGCGGGCGTCGGGACTTTAGGAGTCGTCGACTTCGACGTGGTGGACGAGTCGAACCTGCAGCGCCAGATCATCCACGGCACCTCCGACGTCGGACGCCCCAAGATGGAGAGCGCCCGCGACCGCATCAACGACATCAACCCCAACGTGAAGGTCGAGGCGTTCGAGGAGGCGCTCACCAGCGAGAACGCCCTGGACATCTTCCGTGGCTTCGACGTGATCGTGGACGGCACCGACAACTTCCCGACGCGCTACCTGGTGAACGACGCGTGCGTGCTGCTCGGCAAGCCGAACGTGTACGGTTCGATCTTCCGCTTCGAGGGACAGGCGAGCGTTTTCTGGGCCGAGGAGGGTCCGTGCTACCGCTGCCTCTACCCCGAGCCGCCGCCGCCAGGGTTGGTGCCCAGCTGCGCCGAGGGCGGCGTTCTGGGGATACTCCCCGGCGCCATCGGGATCATCCAGGCCACCGAGACGGTGAAGCTGATCCTCGGCATCGGCGAGCCGCTCATCGGACGCTTGCTGCTGTACGACGCGCTCGGCATGCGCTTCAGGGAGATGAAGCTGAGGAAGGCCCCGAACTGCCCCATTTGCGGTGAGAACCCGACCGTGACGGAGCTCATAGACTATCAGGAGTTCTGCGGCATCCCGCAGGCCCAGGCCGCCGAGGCGCAGAACGAGGTCCCGGAGATCACCGTCTCCGAGCTGAAGGCGAAGCTGGAAAACGGCGCGAGCGTCAACGTGCTCGACGTGCGCGAGCCGCACGAGTACGAGGTGGCGAACATCGGGGCGCGGCTCATACCGCTCGGCGAGCTGCCCGAGCGACTCATAGAGCTCGACAGGGGCGAGAACTTCGCCGTCCACTGCAAGACCGGCGGGCGGAGCGCGAGAGCCGTGAAGCTCCTGCAGGACGCGGGCTTCCAGAACGTCTACAACGTCAAGGGCGGCATCACCGCCTGGAGCGAGGAGATAGACCCGAGCGTCCCGAAGTACTAGAGAGACGAAAGCTCGTATCGTGGCGGGGTCACCTACCGATGACCCCGCTTCTTCGTGCTGCGGGAGCGGGCGTTGTACCATCCGGTCTGGCCCGAGCGCCAGGCGGGATGACGCGAAGGAAGAGGAGTAGCTCGTCGTGGATAGCGCCCGAAGCGGTGACCGGCGGTCCGTGGCGACGTAGGAGCCAACGCCATGTGCCCGGTCTGGGTCAGGACGGACATGGGCGGCTCGGGAGCGCCGCGCTCTCCAGCGGATGCCGCTGATACCCTCGTCTGACTCGCCACGCTGCCCGAAGACGGCCCGAACGGCGGCTTCTTCCGCGACCGTAAACCCATCCCCCGGTAGCGAGGTATCGGCAAAGACCCGGGTTTGCGAGCTTTGGGCTCAGAGGCCGGCGGGCAGGGTGAGCGTGAAGCGGGCGCCGCCGGCTTCGTCCTCGACAGCCCCGTTCTTTCCGGCGTTCTCGGCGAGAAGGTCGCCGTTCTGGGCGCGGGCGAGGTCGCGGGCGATGGCGAGGCCGAGGCCCGTGCCGCCGGACGACGCGCCGTCCGGTATGCCGTCCGGCGCGCTGCTAGCGTGCCGGGTGCGGGCCGCGCTCCCCTTGTCGGCGCGGTAGAAGCGGTCGAAGATGCGCGGCAGGTCTTCGGGCGAGACGCCAGGGCCCGTATCCGCGACGGTCGCCTCAACATGCCTCTCCGCCGCCCGGGCCTCGACGGCGACGAGGCCGCCGGGCGGGGTGAAGCGCAGGGCGTTGTCGAGGAGGGCGGCCAGGATCTGGGCCGCCTTCTCCGCGTCGCCTACCGCCGGGAGCTTGCCGGAGGTGCGCACCTCCAGCTTTTTCCCCTCGGCCTCGGCGCGGGCGGCGAAGCGCTCGGAGGTCTCGGCGATGGTGGCCGCAAGGTTGAAGGGCTCGCGCGCGACGGCAAGCTTGCCGGCATCCAGGCGCGCCAGGGTGAGGAGATCGGAGAGGAGGGCGCTCATCCGGTCGGTCTCGTCGAGCAGGTCCCCGACCAGCTCCCGGTCGTCCTCGTCTTCGAGGCCGCGCGAGAGGACCTCGGCGTTGGCCCGGATCAGGGTGAGGGGCGTCTTCAGTTCGTGCGAGGCATCGGCGATGAAGGCGCGCTGCCGGTCGAACGCTCCCCTCACGGGCCGCATCGCTCGCCCGGACATGAAAAGCCCGCCGACCGCGGCCAGGGCCAGGGCGCCGGCCCCGACCAACGTCAGGACGAGGACGAGGTCGCGCACGGTCTCCTCCACGACCTCGGGCGACCTGGCGTACTGCAGCACGCCGACCGTCCTGCCCGCTATCGTCATCGGGGCGCTGGCGACCCACACCATCTCGCCGTCCGGATTTTCGACGTACCCCAGCTGCGTCTCCCCGCTGCGGACGGCCCCGCGAGCCGGCTCTTCCAGCGGCAGGCCCAAGGCCAAGGCCTCGGGGGCGCGGTTCACCACGACGGTAGCGTCCGGGGTCAGGGCGATCCAGGCGAATCCCCCGGACTCACCGAGGGCTCGCTCGCCCTCCTCGATGTATGAGAGGTCCTTCGCCAGGCTCTCCGCCCGCCGCTCGAGCAGCTCGTTCTGCTGCCTGGTGACCTGCTTCTCGAAGACGGTCACCACCACGACGCCGAAGAGGAGCAGGATGAGCGCCAGGATGCCCACGTACCCCATCGTCAAGCGCCATCGGATACGCCCGAACATCAGCGCCGCTCCGCCGGTCGGGGCTCGAAGGTGTAGCCGACCCCACGGACGGTGCGGATGCGCGAGGGCTCGCCCCGGCTCTGCCGGTCGAGCTTCTTGCGGAGGTAGGAGACGTAGAGGTCCACGACGTTGGTGTACACGTCCGAGGAGCCGCCCCATACCGTATCCAGGAGGACCGAGCGGGTGAAGACCTGCCCGGGGCGCTGCAGGAGGGTCGCGAGCAGCGCGAACTCCTTGGCGGTCAGGTCCACGGCCTCGCCGCCGCGGCGGACCACGTGGCGCACCGGGTCGAGCGTGACGTCGCCGGCCTCGAGGACCGCGCGGTCGGGCGCGCCTTTGCTACCTCCGCCGCCGCCGTCGGCCTTGCGGCGGGTGAGGGCTCGGGCGCGGGCGAGGAGCTCGGGGAAGGCGAAGGGCTTGGGGAGGTAGTCGTCGGCGCCGGCGTCCAGGCCCTCGACGCGGTCCTCGATCTGGTCTCTGGCGGTGAGCATGAGCGCGGGCGTCTCCACCTCCGCCGCCCGCAGCCTCTTGACGATCTGCACGCCGCTCAACTCCGGGAGCATCCAGTCCACCACGAGGAGGTCGAAGTCGCCGGAGAGAGCGCGCCTGAGGGCGGCGCGGCCGTTCGTCTCCGCCTCTACCGCGTAGCCCTCCTCCCTGAAGACGCGCGAGATCAGCCGCGCCAACCTCTCCTCGTCCTCGATCACCAGCACCCGCATCGCACCACGCATTATCGCCCCTCTCACCCCCGACGGGACCCTAGCGGGGCCAAACGGCGCCGTTTCTGTGAAAACCCTCATGAGATGCAAAGGCTCTTCTCATGCCGAAGGTCCATCCTGAAGGGCAACCGAACAAGCGGCGAGAAACGAGGGTGCCCGTCCCGCGACCGGCGGCGCCGGACGGACCAGACGCAGGAGAAGGGAGAAGGTCATGGGAGGGAAGATCCTGGCGGGGGACGGCGGGCGGCAGCCGAGGACGCGTTTTCGCGGGGGTCGTCCCGATACGACGGACTCCCTCGCCAGATACATGGCGTACATCGCCAGAGGCGCCCTGCTCACGCATGCCGAGGAGATAGAGCTGTCGACGCGGGCGAAGGCCGGCGACAAGAGGGCGAGGCGGCGGCTCATCGAGAAGAACCTCAGGCTCGTGGTGAGCGTAGCCAAGAAGTATCGCGGCTACGGGCTGCCCTTCGAGGACCTCATCCAGGAGGGGAACATAGGCCTGATGAAGGCGGTGGAGAAGTTCGACCCCGACCGCGGCTACAGGTTCTCGACGTACGCCACGTGGTGGATAAGGCAGGCCGTGCAGCGCGCCGTCGCCGACAAGGGACGCACCATCCGGCTGCCGGTCCATATGACCGAGAAGGTGCGCAAGATGCGCCGGGCCTACGGCGAGCTCTCCGCGGAGCTCGGGCGGGAGCCTCTGGATGATGAGATCGCCCAGAGGCTCGGCTGGGAGACCGGGGAGGTGCTCGCCGTGCTGGACGCCGTCCCGGACGTGACGAGCCTCAACCGGCCCTTGAGGCCCGAGACGGACGCCTCCGAGCTCGGGGACTTCGTCGAGGACGAGGATCTCCCCGACCCGGCGGAGGAGATCGCCCGCGAGGCGGACCGCCTGCGGCTGCGCGAAGCCGTCGAGGGGCTGCCGCCGCGCCCCCGCTACGTGCTCGTCAGGCGCTACGGCCTCGACGACCGCGAGAAGGCGACCCTGGGCGAGCTCTCCGAGGAGTTGGACATCTCCAGGGAGCGGGTGCGCCAGCTGCAGCGCGAGGCCGAACGCCTCCTCGGCACCGGCGGCGAACCGCGCCGCCGCCGGGTCTCGCGGGAGGCCGTGGCTTGAGGCGCCTACCACTCGCGGCCGTCCTCCTGGGCGCTTTGGCGGTCGTGGCGGTCGCCACCTACTCCATGGGGGCGGGCGGCGTCGGGACGCGGGAGGCCAGGGGAGCCCCACCCGAGCCGGCGGGGGTTCCGGAGGGTGAACCGGTGGCGAAGGTCGCGGCTCAGGTCGAGCCGAGCGTGGTGCAGGTCAACGTCAGGGCCATCGAGGAGACACCCCTGGGGGCTCAGGAGGACGAGGGGATCGGGAGCGGCGTGATCTACCGCGAGGACGGCTACATCATCACGAACAACCACGTCGTCGAGGGGGCGAGCGAGGTGAACGTCGCGTTCGCCGACGGCACCACCGAGAGGGGCGAGGTCGTCGGCACGGATCCGGCAACAGACCTCGCCGTCATCCGGGTAGACCGGGAGGGTCTACCGGCAGCGAGCTTCGGCGACGCGCGAAACCTCGCGGTGGGCCAGATAGCCGTCGCCGTGGGAAGCCCGTCGGGCTTCCAATCTACCGTGACCTCGGGGGTGGTGAGCGGCATCGGGCGCGAGATCCCGACCGAGCTCACCGGCGGCCGGCAGCAGACGGCGCTGGTGGACCTGATCCAGACGGACGCCGCGATCTCGCCGGGCAACTCCGGCGGAGCCCTCGCGAACCGGAACGGCGAGGTCATCGGCATCAACGTCGCGTACCTGCCCCCGGCCGAGACCGGGGCGGAGAGCATCGGCTTCGCCATCCCCGCCTACACCGCGACGCAGGTTGCGGACCAGCTTATCGAGGGTGGCGAGGCGACCCGACCGTACCTCGGCGTCGCCCTCTCCGACCTCGCCCCGGAGACGGCGCGCCGGTTCGGTGTCTCGGCCGAGTCCGGAGCGCTCGTGACGGAGGTAGAGAGGAGCGGCCCCGCCGGACGCGCCGGCATCGAGGCGGGGGACGTCGTCACGGCTCTAGGTGAGGAGGAGGTACGCGGCTCCGGCGACCTGCTCTCCGCGCTGCGCCGCTACCGGCCCGGAGACCGGGTCGAGGTGACCGTGCTCCGCGACGGCGAAGAGAGGCGGCTAGACCTCCGGCTCGGCGAGCGCGGCAGCTGACCGACCCCGCGCCGCGAAGCCCGGGGGAGGCTCAAGACTTCTTCTTTTCGCGCGGGGCTTTGTCCCCGCGCTGTTCGTCCTCGCGTTCGGGTTCGCGGGCGTACCTGGCGGAGCCCATCTGCAGGGTCGGGTAGAGGATGGCGGCGAGCGGGATGGGCAGCCAGAAGTTGAAGAGCCGGTAGCCCAAGACCGGGATGGCAGCCTCGTAGCCGATGCCGAGCAGGGCGAGCACGCCCAGCATCGTCGCCTCGAAGACGCCCAACCCGCCGGGGGTGAGGGGCAGGGAACCGAAGGTCATCGCGACCCCGTAGGCCACGAACAGCTCCACGCCGCCGGTCGGGACTCCTAGAGCCACGAAGATCACGAACAGGCACAGGGCGTCGAGGAACCAGTAACCCAACGCCAGCGCGAAGAGCCTCAAGGCGGCCAGAGGATGGTAGAGGAGCTGCTCGCGCAGCGCGCGCATCTCGCCCTGCAGGCGCAGCACGATCCTGGCCGCCCTCACCTCCGTCCTCGCGCGGGGACGCCTCCTGAAGAACAGGCGGCCCGCCCCGTACAACAGGCCGGTCAGGAAGCGCCTCGCGGCGGCCGGGCGGCGGTAGGCGAGGTAGCAGAGCAGCAAGAAGCAGGACGTGGCCAAGAGCGCGAGCAGCGAGGCCGCCGTCGCGGCGCGGTTCAGCTCGCGGTCCAGGACGAGGTAGATCAGGCTCGCCAGGAAGATCGCCGCGAGCGTCCCGTAGACCAGCACGGAGATGGTGGCGACGGCGACGGCGACGCGGGCGGTACCGAGGCCGCGCGAGCGCAGAGCCGAGTAGGTGACGGCCGCCGCCGCG
>JADDPV010000249.1:3882-7044 GCA_016781705.1 Rubrobacter sp. | reverse complement strand
AGCATGAACCACGGCCCCAGTCCCCGCCGCCGCCGCCGTCGCGCCGACGCGAGGGCGAGACCCGACGCCGCCGCCGTCGAGCGCGAGAGCAGCCACGCGTAGCACACCTGGCTCCCGAAAAACGCCAGGAATGCCGCGACGAGCAGGGGGGTGCTGGAGCGCGAGACCAGGACCAGCGAGCGCTCGATGCCGGGGATCTGAGGCAGGACCAGGTGCAGCGCCAGCCCGACCGAGGCGACGTACAACACCGTGCGCAACAGCGTCCGAAACACGCTCTCTTAGCCGCGCCTCTCCATCGCGTCCTGTTGCCTCAAAGCCCTCCCGTGAGTCGTGCCGTCGCCCGCAAGGGGAGATTGTAGAAGAGATCGCGCCGGAGGCTACCCGCCGCGCCGGGCGAGGTAGACGCCCGCGAGCAGGACGAGGGCGCCCACGACCTGCCCGGCCCCGAAGCCCTCCCCGAGGAGCGCGAGGCCCGCGCCCACCCCGATGAGCGTGACGAGGTACTGGTAGATGAGGACCCGGTTCGCCCCGACGCGCGAGACGCCCCGCTGCCACGCGACGAACCCGAACACCCCCGAGAAGAGCAACGAGTAGAGCGCCGCGAACCACGCCACCCCGCCTATGGCGCCCACGTCCACGTCGAGGTCGAACACCGCGAGAGGGAAGATGGCGAGCCCGCCGAGGAGCATGGGGTAGGCGGCGACGGCGAGCGGCGAATAGCGCCCGAGGAGCGCGAGCGAGAGCATGGTGTACGCCCCCCAGCAGACGGCAGCGGCGAGGATGAGGAGGTCCCCGACGAGGCTGGTGCCGCCGAGCTCCAGGCCGCCGTATACGACGAGGCCGACGCCGAGGAGGGCGAGCGCGACGCCGAGGATGTTGCGTAGCCCCGGCCTCTCCAGGCCGAACAGGGACCCGAGGAGCATGCCCCAGATGGGGGAGGTCGAGTACATGAGCGCTGTGTTCGCGGCGGTGGTGAGGCTGACCCCGAAGGTGAAGAACGACTGCGTGAGGGTGATACCGACGGCGCCGAGGCCGAGCAGCCGGAGCGCTTCCCCGCGCCCGCCGGGACGGCTTCCCCCCTCGAGAACGCGCAGGAGCAAGAGGAGCAGAAGACCGGCCAGCGTGAAGCGCACCGCCGCGAAGAGGAGCGGCGGTGCGCTCTCGACGACGAGCTTGACCGCGACGAAGTTGGTCCCGAAGAAGAAGACCGTCAGCAGCAGCGAGAGCTCGGCGAGCGCCGAGGCGCGCCGGTCCTCGCTCCCCCGCCTCTCCCCCTTCGGGTTCACATCAGCGGAGGAAGCTAGTGCCCTTCTCAAGGGTCGTTACGTAGGCGGCGATGAGCTTCGCGCAGTTCTCCAGGTCTTCGAGGTCCACGACCTCGTTCGGGGAGTGCATGTAGCGGTTGGGGCACGAGATGAGGCCCGTGGCGATCCCGGCGCGCGTGAACTGTATCGCGTCCGCGTCCGTCCCCGTCGAGCGCGAGTCGGCCTCTAGCGTGTATGCCATCCCCTCCCTTTCGGCTGCCTCCATGAGGCCCTCGGAGACGACGGGCGAGAGGTTGGAGGCGCGCTTTATTACGGGGCCGCTGCCCAAAGCGTGGTCGCCGTGCTCGTTCTTGGAGACGCCGGGGGTGTCGGTGGCGTGGGTGACGTCCACGACGATGGCCGCGTCGGGGTCGAGGCCGAAGGCGGCGCCGCGCGCGCCGTAGAGCCCTATCTCCTCCTGCACGTTCGCCACCGCCACGACCTCGGCGCCGAAGCCGTCGCCCTCAGAGAGGAGGCGCAGGGCTTCGAGGACGACGAAGGCGCCCATGCGGTTGTCCAGCGAGCGGGAGGCGATGCGGCCGTTGGGGAGCTCGAGGAGGTCCTGGTCTATGACGGCGACGTCGCCGACGCGCACCATCCGTTTAGCCTCCTCTTCGTCTTTCGCGCCGACGTCGATCCAGAGGCTCTTTATCTCGGAGACCTTCTTGCGCTCGTCGGGCTCCATCACGTGGATGGCCTTTTTGCCGATCACCCCCATCACCTCGCCGCTGCGCGTCTGTACGCGCACGCGCTGGCCCACGAGGACCTGCGAGTCCCATCCGCCCACGCCGGTGAAACGCAGCAGGCCCGCGTCGTCTATGTGGGTGATCATCAGCCCGATCTCGTCTATGTGCCCGGCGAGCATCACCTTCGGCGACCCGCCCGCGCCCAGCGTGGCGAAGGAGTTCCCCATTCTGTCCCCCCGGACCTCCTCGGCGAACTCCCCGGCCTCCTCGCGCCAGACCCCCGCCGCGGCCCCCTCGTAGCCGCTGGGCCCCGGCGTGCCGAGGAGCTTCTTCAAAAACCCGTAAGACGCGTCGCGCACTATGATCTTCCTTTCCAAGAACGTCCGGTCGAGGCGCGAACCGAGGCGCCTCTCAACAGGTTACCCGGAACCGCAGGACACCGCTCCCGAGCGGGCGGCGGTCCTTGCCGACCTCCTCGTATGGTATCTCGACGCCGAACGGCCCCGAGAAGGGGTTGGGGTCGAGCCGCAGGGTGCTCTCGTCCTCCCAGACGGGTTCGAAAGCGTCCCCGTCGAATCGCAAGCCTCCGGGATAGGGCGGCGGGTAGCCGTCGCCGCCGGGCTCGTTGAGGCACACGAAGAGCGAGAGACCGTCACACAGCCTCAAGAAACGGAGGTTGCGCGAGAGGTGATCCTCTTCCTCGCCGCTAATACCATCCCTTAGCCTCGCCTGGCGCCCGGCCTCGGCGTCAGCGAACTGGGCCTCCGCCTCGCTACTCCCGAACTCGCGCACGAGCTTCTCGTAGTGCATGCTGCACAGGCAGGCCGCGTAGGGGTGTTCCCTCTCCAGCAGGTCTATCCCCCTTGCGTAGGCCCGGACCTTCGGCCCCGGCGGGTAGTCCGTGAAGGCGTAGGGACGGCCGGTCTCCTCGTTCCAGCGCACCTCCCGGTCCAGGTCCCGCCAGGCGACGTCGTGGTTGGAGACGGCGTGGAGCGTGGGCTCGAGCGGGTAAGGCTTCCGCGCCCAATGCTCCGCGAACACGCCGGAGGCCAACCCGTGGTCGTGCTGCCTGACGATCACGAAAGAGCCGGGCGTCTCGCGGACGATCATGGGAAGAGCATATCAGCCGGTCGGCATTTCGGCTTGCCAGCCAGGACCTTCAGGACGCGACG
>JADDPV010000249.1:0-3768 GCA_016781705.1 Rubrobacter sp. | reverse complement strand
CAAAAGGCTGCCCGACCCTAAAGTACCGGCCTGCGGCCCACCGCGAGGGGCGAGACGAGGCTTTCGTCCGCGAGGAAGGCTTCGTGGGCCTCCTCGGAGAGCTCTTCGGGGACGGTGGCGAGGACGAGGGCGAAGCCCGCGGGGAAAGCTTCCGCCCACTCCTTCGCCAGCCGGTCGGGGAGCCCGAGGCGCAGGAGCTGCCCCTTGAGGCGGGGACGGCGGCGGTACAGGGTGATGCCGGCGATGGACGCGACGGCGAGGAGCGTCTGCACGACGAGCCCGGTCCACAGGTGTACGACGCCCATGAGGAAGCTGACCGTAGAGGCGGAGAAGAAGGCGCTCGCGAACTCGAACCACTGCCGGCGCGAGAGCCCGCTCTCGACCCGGCGCACCTCCGCCTCCTCCGGCGAGAGGTTCTGCGCGAGGGGCTCGTCGCCCCGCCTCGTCAGGACGACGACGGAGCAGCGGCCGGGCGCGGTGAGCCCCGCATCCCCCAACCGGCCGCCCAGGTCCCCCAAGGAGCGCGCGTCCGGGGCGACGGCGCCGACGGTGTGATAGCGCGGCATGCTCACGAGCTCTTTGTATCTCGCGCTTCCGGAAGCGGCGGTAAGCGGCTTCACGTCGGTCGGTTGGCCCGCGCGTATCAGAGGAGCCCGTGTAGGAAAACCTCCGAGGCGAGGGCGGCGGCGGCCGTCGCGGCGCCGATGAGGACGCCGGCGAGCACGTCGAAGGGGTAGTGGACGCCGAGGTAGACGCGGGAGAGGACGACGAGGAGGGCGGCGAGGGCGAAGGCCGGGGCGAAGGCCGGGTAGGCGGCCGAGAGGGTGATGGCGCCGGCGGCGGCGGTCGCCGAGTGGCCGGAGGGGAACGAGCTGGAGGAGGGGGTCTTTACGAGGGGGGCAATCTCGGCGTCGGAGATGAAGGGGCGGGCGCGGTCGAAGAGGTGCTTGGCGCCCTCGGCGACGAGCCACGAACCCGCCGTCGCCGCCCAGGGGACGAGCAGGTGGGAGAGAAGGGTCTGGAGCTCGAAGCGGCCCGCCGCGAAAGTGGTCGCCACAAAGGCCGCCGCGGCGACGAAACCCCAGAGGGCGCCCGCCGATCCGACAACGGTCGCCAGGCGCATCAGGCGCGTCAGAGGGCTCCATTTGACGCGGAAGACCGCCCGAAACAGGGTCCGGTCTAGGTTCCTCATCCCCTTCACGAATCGTTCTCTCAAGAGTTTGGCTGCTCCGTGCCACGAGAGGTCATCTGGCCGGTCGCATATTCTACACGTCTCCCGACCGCGCGCCGGGGTAGCCCTTCCCCTCCGGCCCATCGAGTAGAATTGACCTAAGTGAGCTTCGATGATCTCAGAAAAAGGAGCGTGGCGGGCATGGATCGGGAGACGGTAAAGAGGATAGTGGACGAGGCGCGCGCCGAAGAGGCGAACCTCGTCGTCTGGGACAGGCGGGACACCTTCACCGTCGAGCCGAAGGCGGAGATCTCCGCCGAAGACGAGTACCTCAAGGTGCGGATGGAGGACGGCAAGGCGACCGTCTACGTCGAGTACGACTGCATTTACAAGCTCGTCGTCGAGAAGGACCGCGCCGGGGGACGCTCCGGCGCGAGGGCCGGCTTCAGCGCGGCGAGTAGCTGACAGGGGACGGGGCAACGACTCGCTCGCGCCGCCGGCGTGAGGATCAGGACGTGCCGGTCTTCGGTCATCCGGCGCGAGGCGGGGTAATCGAGGTACTGGCCCCGCTCGTCCGGGCCGGACAGGCACCAGATCGCCACTTCGCCTCGACGAGCCGCGTGATACACGCGAGGCCGAGCGGCGTCAGTGCTTGTACGGGTCGTGGCGGCCGTACCGCGCCACGGCTGCGGCGAGCAACTCCCTCTCCTGTGTGACGTAGCGCTCGATCGCGCGCCGGAACGCCGGGTGGCGGATCTCGTGCGCGCTGTACGTGAGGGACGGGAGGAAGCCGCGCGCCAGCTTGTGCTCGCCCTGCGCTCCGGCCTCGAAGAGCTTGAGACCCCGCTCGACGGCGAACTCGATCCCCTGGTAGTAGCAGAGCTCGAAGTGCAGGTTGCGTACATCTTTCGCGGCGCCCCAGTAGCGGCCGTAGAGCGCGTCACCCTTGAAGAAGAAGAGCGCGCCCGCGACGAGGCGCCGGGTCGACTCGTCGCGCGCGAGGACGAGCAGGATACGGTCCCTCATCGTCCGGAAGACCTCGTCGAAGAACCTCTTTGTGAGGTACGGGCTGCCCCACTTCCTGTCGTACGTGTCAAGGTAGAACCGGTACATCAGGGCCGCGTGCTCGCCGCCGAGAGCCTCCCCGGTGAGACGCTCGATCTCGAGTCCTTCGCCTCCGAGCTGGCGGCGCTCGCGCGCGACCTGGCGGCGGCGCTTGCCGGTCATCGCGTCCAGGTAATCGGAGAAAGCGCCGTAGCCGCGGTTGCGCCAGTGGAACTGCAGCGAGTGGCGCACCAGGAACCCGCGCGCCGCGAACTCGTCGAGATCCCGCTCGGGCAGGAAGAGCGCGTGCGACGAGCTGACGCGCCTCTCGTCACCGAGACGCCCCACCGCATCGAGCAGGGCGCGCGTCACCGCCGCACGGCCTTTCTCCCCAACGTCGGGCCGCGTGAGGAGCTTTGGTCCGGTCGCGGGCGTGAACGGCACGGCGGAGACGAGCTTCGGGTAGTACGGGAGCCCGTGCTCCTGGTAAGCGTGCGCCCACTCCCAATCGAAAACGTATTCGCCGTAGGAGTCCGTCTTGAGATAGAGGGGGAGCGCGCCGAGGACGCGTCCTCCGTCCTTGCAGACCAGATAGACCGGCGACCATCCGCTCCTGGGGCCGATGCTGCCCGAGCTCTCCAGCGCGCGCAGGAACTCGTAGTCGAAGAAAGGGAAATCCGGCGGCTCCAGAGCCCGCCACGCCGCCTCGTCCACCTGCCCGATGCCGGAGAGCCGCTCGACCCGCATCGTGTCAGGCCAACTCCGGCCGCGGCGCGCCCCGCCGCGCGGCAAATGCCTCATCACCAAACATTGCAGCGACCATGATGCACCGAGTTTACCGGAAGATCGACCGCTACGACCGGTACTCTCTACCACATTCCTACCATTCTCAGCTTCGGTAGCAGCCCTGCACGAGCGCTACACGCCCGACATCGTGCGGGCGGGTGCCTTTGCCGACGACCAGTTCATTGTCTCCTGCAGGAGCGCGGCAGCTTCTTAATCGCGCTCGCCAGCGACGTCTACGTTGGCATAGTCTTAGGCGCGTTCAGCCGCGGGCAAGACCTCGACGTCAACGTGTGCAAGGACGAGAAGCTCACCAACAACGTGCACTCCTCCGGGGCCGACGACGCGCTGAACCTCACGCCGCTGCGCAGGATGCCCCTCGAAGATGCCCGCGAGTACATCGGCGACGACGACGAGCTCGTCGAGATCACGCCGTCTTCGATCCGGCTGCGCAAAAAGGTCCTCGAACCCGGCATGCGCAAGTAACCTCCACCGTTGCTACGAGGCGAAGCGTTCGATCTTCCCGCCGACATCGGTTCACTCTGGCAGGTGCGGCCAAAGGAGGGATGCAGCCAGCAAGGTGAAGTACGCTCTTCCTGTGTACGTTTTTCTATGTACGGGTTCGTGACGCACGATGTTGCCTTGCCTGCGAATCATATTCGCCAAGTCGATGGCTTCCTGATCCAGGACTTTCTCTTTCTTTGCTTGCGCAGTTGCTCTGTCTAAGTAGCAGCAGGTAAATTCTTTCTCTGGTAGGGCTTGCGGGGGCG
>JADDPV010000119.1:4554-13996 GCA_016781705.1 Rubrobacter sp. | reverse complement strand
GGTGGCATCATTAACCGGAAGCAAGGTTCGGAGCAAGGACGCCCTGCTACCATGCCGAAGGGCGAAATTCTCGGCGAACCGTACGGTGAAGTAAGCGCCACTATGGATCTCTGGCTAGAAGGTTAATCTCATGTACTTGCAGCGGGATCGGGCCAAACGACTAGAACTCCTTGCTGTACTCGGGATAATTGGGGCAGCGTTTTTCGCAGTGGCCCTCGTGGCCTTGCACTTCCTCGAACCGGAATACAACGACACGCCGGCCATGAGCCTGTACGCGCTGGGCCGCTACGGCGGCCTCATGATGGCCGCGTTCTGCACTCTTGGGGTCGGCTACCTGGCGTTGGCCTTCGGCCTCCGCAGCGCGACGGCGGCGTCGGGGGCGGCGCGACTCGGCTCGATCCTGCTTGGTCTCGCCGGATTCTGGTTCGTCGTGTCGGGGGTGTTTCGCGTCCACGCGCCAGGAACCCATATGACGTTCTCAGGGGTGATGCACGGTCTGGGCTTCATCGTGGGCGTCCCGACCTTGATCGCTAGCATCCTGGTCCTCTCTAGAGCCTTCGGGCGCGACGACGGGTGGCGCTCGTTCCGTCCGCCGTCTTCGGCGTTGGGGTTGGCGGCGCTGATCCTGTTCCTGATCGCTTTCTTCGCCCCGGGGCTCTCGGGCACGGCGGTGGTAATCCTTTCCAGGATATTCGTCGGCACTTTTGTCCTGTGGCTGCTGCTCACAGCGCTTCGGCTTCGCTCCATCGTTACTGGTGCTTCGGCCCAGCAACCCACGCGTGTGAGGTGAGCGGCAGCGAAAGCGGGCTACGATACGGGAAAGGGCCGAAGCTTTCTTCGTGTGTGGCCTTGGCGGCACTCTCGCAGTCTCTCCGACGGCCAAGGGTGACGTACCTGCTTCTAAGGGATAGTTACCAACTGTCAAGTGCGCGCCGACTCATACCGACCACGGCGCCCGAAAGCGCGAACCCTCCTCGGGCACAATGGAGAATCTCCGAACCTGCCGCCGGGTGCCTGCTACCGTGGACGGGCCACCGCTCTACCAGTCATAGGCTTGAGGCCGGCGGTTGGCGAGCGCGGGGAACTCGGCGCGGAAGCGGTCGAGGTAGCCGAGGTCAAGCGTGGCGAGGGCATGGCCGTCGCGGTCGGGGCATGTGCTGAGAACCGTGCCCCAGGGGTCCACGATCATGCTGCGCCCGTAGGTCCAGCGCCCGTCGGCCTTCCTTCCCCACTGCGCCGGGGCGAGGACGAACGCCTGGTTCTCCACGGCGCGGGCGCGCAGGAGGAGCTCCCAGTGATCCTTGCCCGTCTGCAGCGTGAACGCCGAGGGCACGGCCAGGACTTCGGCGCCCCGAAGCGCCAGGAGGCGGTACAGCTCCGGGAAGCGCACGTCGTAGCAGACCGAGAGGCCCAGGGTGGTCGCGCCCGCCTTCGTGGTCACGATCTCGCTCCCGGGCGCGACGGTCCTCGACTCCAGGTACTCCCTGTCAGGGGCCCTCACGTCGAAGAGGTGGATCTTGCGGTAGACGGCCGCCAGCTCTCCTGAAGGGTCGAAGAACGTCGAGGTGTTGCGCAGCCGCTCCGCTCCCGGCTCACCCTCCAGGATCGAGCCGCCGAGCAGGTAGATGCCAAGCTCGCGCGCCAGCGCGCCCAGGAACTCCGTCGTCGGCCCGGGGATGGGCTCGGCGTTCTCGCGGTAGACCTTCTCCAGGCCGTGACAGTTAAAGAGCTCCGGCAACGCCACCAGCTCCGCCCCGGCGGCGACGGCTTGCCGGATCAGGCCATCCGCAACCGCCAGGTTTTGCGCCTTCTCTGGCGTCGAGGACATCTGTACCGCCGCCACGGCTATGTTTCGCGCGTCCATCTCGCCCCTCAGCCTACCACGTGGGACGCCCGTCCAGAGCCGCCCGCAGCTCCTCGCGCCGAACCGGGGTCGCGCCCGAGCGGCGGACGCTCAGGCCGCCCGCGACGTTGGCGAGGCGGGCCGCTTCGAGGTAGCTGCCGCCCGCGAGGCGGGTGAGGGTGAAAGCGGCGACCACCGTGTCGCCGGCGCCCGTGACGTCGAAGACCTCGGTCTTGTTGGCGACGGGGATGTGGACCGGGTCGGTTTCGGGCTCGAAGAGGCTCATGCCGTCGGCGCCGCGGGTGACCAGGAGCGCCTCGGCCCCGAGCGCCTCGCGCAGCCTCGCGCCGGCCACCTCTAACTCGTCCTCGCTCTTCAGGGGCGCCCCGGCGGCCTCGGCGGTCTCCTCCAGGTTCGGGGTTGCGGCGGTGACGCCGGGGAAGCGAAGCAGGCGGTGGCGGGAGTCGAGGCCGACGTAGCGTCCCCCGGCGAGGCGCGCGACGGTCTGCGCCACCCTCTCGGTGACGACGCCCCCGCCGTAGTCGGAGAGGACGAAGCCGTCGGCGTCGCCGGAGGAACGCTCGATACGGCGCAGGAGGCCATCCTCGACGGTCGGGGCAAGGGTGCCGGAGCCGAGGCGGTCGACGCGCAGGAGGTGTTGACCGAGGCCGCCCCCGTGGGTGCCGCCGGCGACGATGCGAGACTTGGTGGCGGTGCGCGTCGCGGGGTCGCGGACGACGGCGCTCGTGCCACAGCCTGTTTTCGAGAGCAGCTTCAGGAGCTCGTCGCCTTCGACGTCCGCTCCGATCCTGCCGGCCGGGAGCACGTTCGCTCCGAGCGTGGCGAGGTTGGCGACCGTGTTGGCCGCGCCGCCCAGACGGTACTCGTCGCGCTCGTGGGTGAGGATGATGACTGGGTACTCGCGCGAGATCCTGCCTGCATCCCCCACCAGGTAGTGGTCGAGACCCAAATCCCCGACCACCATGACCCGCAGCCCCCCAAAACCTTCGAGCAACCGGAGCAAACGCCCCCGCGCCACTTCCCCCACCGTCTCAGCCCCTTCCGAAGGCGCTCGCCGGGCCGTCCCACAACGCGACTTCCAGCACGCGCTCCGCTTCCAACTCGGGTAGCGCGAGTTGCTGACGGGCGGCACCCAGAACGGCCGCGAGGGGCAAGAGGCCGACGAGCTCGGTGCTCTCGACCCGCGCGCCGCGCCGCGCCGCGGACGCCCGCACCGCCTCCAGGGCGACGTGGACCGGGGTCCGGTCGAGGTCCGTCAGGTTCATCGAGACCTGCGCCCGTCTCCCCACCTCCAGGCCCAGAGCCCTGACGCCCGGGAGGCCGCCGTCGCGCTCGCTGACCTCGGCCGCCACGGCCTTCGCCACCTCCACGTCGGCGGTGTCCAGGAAGGCGTTGAAGGCGACGAGCGGAGGCCGCGCCCCGACGGCGAGCGCTCCCCGGCGCGCATCCAGCTCGTCCGGGCCGTAGTCAGGTTTCCAGTCGGGGTCTTGGATCCGGGCCGCGAGACCCTCGTAGCCGCCGCGCCGGAGGTCGGGGAGGTCGCGGCGGTGGGGGGCGGTCGCAGCGGCGCCGTAGAGGTAGACGGGGACGCCCGAAGCCCCGATCCCCTCCCCGGCGCGCCGGGCCAGCCGTGCCGCATCTTCGAGCGTCGCCCCCCCGAGCGGCACGAAGGGGAGTACGTCGAGCGAGCCCATCCTGGGATGCGCCCCACTCTGGGAAGAGAGGTCTATCTCGCTCGCGCAGGCGCGGGCGAGAGCGACGGAGCCCTCGAGGAGCGGTTCTGACTCACCAACGAACGTCAGCACGCTGCGGTTGTGGTCAGGGTCGGAGTGCAGGTCGAGGACGCGGACGCCGGAGACGGCGCGTACCGAGGCGATGATGCGCTCGATCTTCGCTCCGTCGCGGCCCTCGCTGAAGTTGGGGACGGCCTCGAAGAGCTTCATGGCTCTATTCTAGCCGGTCGGCACCTCGCGGCTCGTCGGCCCCTCAGCCCTCCGCTCAAGCCTTGTCCGTCCGGTCGCGTTAGGCGTAGCGGATCTCGAAGGGGATCTTCGGAGAGTAGCCTGTGAAGTGCCACGGAGCAACGGACCACGATCCGCCGGCGAGCCGACCGGCTACGCACAACGCTTGGGAAATCGAGAAAAAGCGCGCGCTCGTGGGCCTTTGCACGGACGGAGGATCATCCCGCGTTTACCCGCTTGTTTATCTCCGACAGGTCGGCGAGCAGGGCGAGTTGGGTCTTGAATTGGTCGGGACTGGGAAGGGAATAGAAATCGTGGTCTTTGACCAGAGTTACGTAGCTGAGCGATCCTTCCTTCGCCTTGTAATCTATCAAGGGATGATCCGGCCAACTTTGCAAGGTCGCGATTACACCCGCATCAATCAGCCGCCGCTTGAGGACCTCGTCTTCGGTGTCGATACGCCAGGACTTGGGGCCTCCTGACAGGTTCAGCAAGTTGCGGGCCAACGTTTTCTTGGCGCCATAATAGGCAACCCAGTCCTTGCCACTTCCGCCCGGGATCATGGTCAATATGCGAGCGTTTCCCTTATACGCGTTGGACACGTCCTCTTTGGAGAGAACTTTTAGCTCAACGGGCACGCCGTTATAGGTGCCGATCAGCTTGGGGGCGCCGAAGAATCTGCCGGCCTTGGTCTTACCGTCGATGACGCCTGCCAGCTCACCGTGGAGCCGCTTCCATTTCCTAACCAGGAAGTACCGTGCAACGTAAACCAAGCAAAACCCAAGACTCAGCGAGCCCACCACTATCAGGGTGATTGACCATCCACTCATCTCGCCGTCACCCCCTGATAGTATCTTGCTTTGCAATTAATACAGCGGTGTGTGCGTTAGTATTGAGCCCCAGGTTCGGTAGAGGGCTTACCTCTTCACCCCGAGCGGGCCTACGTTCCTACAATCCCCTCCGCCAACCATTTTCAACAGTCAGGCTCAACCTTTACGAATACTGCTGTAGGGGCACCGTAGCAAGCCCGGGCGGCGTCCGCAAGCAGGAGGGGTAACGGTTTGGCAAACCGCCGGTTTGATGCTGAAGAGCCTTCAGCCCAAGGCCCGGTCGAGGTGGACGGCGGCGCTGATGAGGGCGAGATGGGTGAAAGCCTGGGGGAAGTTGCCCAACGCCTCACCGGAGGGGCCGACCTCCTCGGCGTAGAGCCCCAGGTGGTTGGCGTAGGAGAACATCTTCTCGAGAGCGAGGCGGGCCTCGTCGAGGCGCCCGGCCTGCGTCAGGCACTCGACGAGCCAGAACGAGCACATGCTGAACGAGCCCTCTGCGCCGGTCAGGCCATCCGGGGCGGCGTCCTCAACGTCGTAGCGGTTGACCAGGGTGTCGTAGACCAGCTCCTCCTCGATGCGCTCCAGCGTCGCCAGCCAGCGCGGGTCCGTGGGGCCGACGAACTTGACTAGCGGCATCAGGAGGAGGGAGGCGTCCAGGGCGTTGCCGCCGTAGGTCTGGGTGAAGCTACGTCTCTCGGGGTTCCAGCCCTTTTGCATGATCTCCTGGTAGATCCTGTCGCGCTCGACGGTCCAACGGCCTTCTCCGCCGGGCAGGCCGCGCTGGCGCGAGATCCTGCCGGCCCTCTCCAGGGCGACCCAGCACATGAGCTTGGAGGAGACGAACTGGCCACCGCCACCCCTGACCTCCCAGATCCCCTCGTCCTCCCTGCGCCAGTTCTCCGAGAGCCAGTCGAGGATTTTGCGCAGGTTCTGCCACAGGTCGTAGTCGAGTGGCGCGCCCCGCTTGTTGTACAGATACGCCGCGTCGAGCACGGCCCCGTAGAGGTCGAGCTGGACCTGCGTATACGCCGCGTTGCCGAGCCGCACCGGGCGTGATCCCCTGTACCCGGAGAGGTGCGAGAGCTCGGTCTCCTCTATCTTCGAGCGGCCGTCTATGCCGTAGAGGGGCTGGAGCAAGCCGTCGATGTCCGCCTGGCAGCGATCCTTGAGCCAGCCCATGAAGGCCTTGGCCTCGTCATCGAAGCCGACGGAGATGAGAGCGTAGAGCGTGAAGGCGGCGTCGCGCAGCCAGGTGTAGCGGTAGTCCCAGTTGCGAGGGCCGCCGACCCATTCGGGGAGGCCCATCGTGGGCGCGGCGACCAGGGCGCCGGTCGGGTCGTAGACCATGAGCTTGAGGGCAAGGGCGCTGCGCCACACGATCTCGCGCCAGCGCCCGTCGTAGGTACACCCGGAGATCCAGCGCCGCCAATAGCCCAACGTCCGGTTCAACAACTCCTCGAACGATCGACCTCCACGCGCCTCCTCCACCCCCTCCCCGGCTTCGCCGTCCAGCCCCGCCAGAACGAACGTCGCCCCCTCCCCCACCCCGAGCGAGAAACCGGCCCGCACCGCCCCCTTCGGTCCCCGCTGCAGCTGCACCTCCGAATGGAGACCCAGGCTCGCCTCCGGTCCCTCCAAGACCGCGCCGGCCTCACCGATGAAGACCGAGTGGCTCGCGCGAGCGTAATCGAAGGCGGGGCGGCACTCCATCTCGAAGGAGAGGCGGCCCCGGACGACCCGGACGTTCCTCACCAGGCGGGGGCGGTCTCCTTCGCCCTCACGTATGGGCATAAAGTCCAGAACCTCCGCTACCCCCGCGGGCGAGAGGAAGCGGGTGAGGAGGACGTTCGAGTCCGGCAGGTACAACTGCTGGGAGCGGGCGGGGTTCGTGGGTGCGAGCCTGAAGTGCCCGCCCAACGCGTCGTCGAGGATGGAGCAGAACACGCTAGGGGAGTCGAAGGCGGGTAGGCACAGCCAGTCTATCGTCCCGTCCGTGCCGACCAGCGCCGCGGTGTGCAGGTCGCCGATGACGCCATGGTCTTCGATGGGGAGAAAGCTCATCTGGTCGGTCAGCCTTTCGGTCGGTCAGTCTTTCGGCAGGTATCTCGGCTTACAACTCACGGCTGTCTTACCGGCAAACCGCGATCGGCGGAGGCGTCCTGACAGGCCAAAGGCTTGACAGACCGAAAGACTAATATTTCATCACCAGCACACCGCCGGCCAGGATCAGGGCGACCCCCAGCACCCGGAGCGTGGTCAACCCCTCGGCTCCCGCGCCAAAGACGCCGAGGTAGTCGAGGAGCAAGCTCGCGAGCAACTGCGAGGCGATGACCAGCGAGAGCGCCCGCGCCACCCCGCCCAGGTCCGCAGCATAAGCTATCGCCGCGACGATGAAAGCTCCCAGGACGCCCGACAGGACGGCGTACACGACCTCCCAGCCGGAGAGGTCCGGAGCGCGGACGAAGGGAACGCCGACGAGCGCGACGAGGCCGGTCGTCAGGCCCGACAGGGCCACGAGCACGAAAGGGCCCAGGGCCCTCTGGGACGCGGAGGTGAAGCTGACCTGGAGCGCCACCGCCACCCCGGCCAGAACCGCCAGAAAAACCGCCAGCTTCAAACGCTCCCCCTAACAGGTCCCGGTGTGGGCTGCTAGAGCCCGTGACCCTACGATACCAAAAAACGCGAACCCCCGGCGCACGTGCGTTATCGGTTCGGCGGAGCGACCATCGTCGCCCTCCTGCCGTCCCTTCGGGCGCACCACACTCCTCGATCTTCCTACTTGGGAATGAGCGGCGAGCGCCGTAGACTTATGGTACGCCGGGACGCGACGAGGACGAGGAGGCGGGGATGGGCACTCGCGCGACGGGTACGTTCGAGATCGAAGCCTGGGACGAGAAGCCCTACGACGAGCGGGAGGGGGCGAAGCTGACCCGCACGCGGGTGAGCAAGACCTTCCGCGGCGACGTCGAGGGCGAGAGCACCACCGAGCTGCTCATGGCCTACGCCGCGGGGGAGGGCTCGTCCGCCTACGCGGGCTTCGAGCGCGTCATTGGCCGCGTCCACGGCCGCTCCGGAAGCTTCTTACTCCACCACAGCGCGACGATGCAGCGCGGCGAGGGGGCGGCCTCGTTGAGCGTGGTGCCGGACTCCGGGACCGGCGAGTTGCGCGGCCTGCGCGGCGAGGCGCGGATCGGCGTCGAGCCGGAGGGTGGACACTCCTTCGCGCTCGACTACGATTTCGAGTAATCCCCTCTTTCGGGCCACCACCCCCCACGCTCCGGACGTCCGTTCCCAACCGCTTTTCCCAGCAGATTGGCTCCAGCCGTACGCCCGATGGTTTTCGGCGAGGTCCGGGGAGTACCTGCGGCCGTTCGTCTCCTTACCAAGCCTGGTGCTGCTCCCGGCGATCCGCTTCGGGACGCGGCGAGCGGAGGGTGCTCCGATCCGGGACGCAGTTTCTCCAGGATTACGGCGGGGTATACGCTCAAGTGTTTCGTGTGTACGCTTCGGCAACGACGGATGGAGGCAAACCGTGCAAGAGATGTTGGGCGGGACCAGGATCACCTACCTCGGGCACGCGACGTTCAGGATCGCCACGGCCGGGGGCGAGCAGATCATCATAGACCCGTTCCTATCGGGTAATCCTCAGACGCCAGAGGAGCTCAAGCAGGTCGACGAGCTAGACACGATACTGCTCACGCACGGTCACTTCGACCACTTCGGGGACACTATACCGCTGGCGAAGGAGACCGGCGCCACGGTAATTTCGAACTTCGAGATCATGTCCTACCTGCAGGGCCAGGGCGTGGAGAACGCGCAGCCGCTCCAGAAGGGCGGCACGGCCCAGATCGGGGGCATCAAGGTCACGGCGACCAACGCCTTCCATTCCTCCTCCATCCAGACGGAAAACGGGAGCTTGATCTACGGCGGCGAGCCGATGGGTTACGTGCTGGAGTTCGAGAGCGGCTTCAGGCTCTACCACGCCGGGGACACCTGCCTGTTCGGGGACATGCAGCTCATCGGCGAGCTCTACAACCCGAACCTCGCCATGCTGCCCATCGGCGACCGGCTCGTCATGGGTCCCCTCGAGGCCGCCCACGCCACCCGGCTACTGGGCGTGAACCACGTAGTCCCGATCCACTACAGTCCGGAGGTCTTGCCGATCTTCACCGGCACCCCGGAGGATTTTCAGAAGCGTCTGAACGACATCGCCCCCGGCGCGACGGTCCACGTCATGCAGCCCGGCGACGACCTGGCGAGCTAGAGTAGTTAGCTGTTAGCCTTTAGCGGTCGGCTTTTCGGAGCTGGCCACTTTTTCCGCCCTCAGAGCAGGCCCGAGAGCGCCACGAGGAGCACCATCCGGGCAAGTTCGCCAGCGGCCCCCGCTACGTCGCCGCCGATGCCGCCGAAGGCCACATTCGCCGTCCGGAGCGCGAGAAACGAGACGGCGGGCGCCGCGAGGAGGGCCGCCGGGAGGGCGGAAAGGCCGAGCGGCAGCGCGACGAGCGGCGGTAGCGCAAACGCGAGTGCGAGCGCGACGAGCCTCCGGCCCCTGGCGGCATCGAGAGATCGGACGAAGGGCGCGGCGGAGGAAGCTTCTTCGGCCGGTCGGCCGAAGGCGAGCAGGAGGAGCATCGCGGAGCGGGCGGCGACCTCGCCGGCGAGGAGCGCCAGGGCCGCGTCCGCGGGCGTGGCGCCCGCGAGTGCGGCGAGCGCGGTGAGGGTCGGGGCGTAGACGAGAAAGAGGGCGCCCAGGCCCCCGATCCCGACGCGCGCGTCCTTGAGTA
>JADDPV010000119.1:0-4493 GCA_016781705.1 Rubrobacter sp. | reverse complement strand
GTCGGCGTGGTGCAGACCGGACATCAGCAACACCGCGCCGAGGGCGAGCGTGGCGGCGACGCCGGGCGGCAGCGCGTTGTAATGGGCGAGCAAGAGCAAGGCGGCGCCGGGGAGGCCCGTTACGAGGCCGACGAGTGGGAGGAGGGGGGCGCCGCGCGTGGCGTCTTGGAGCGCGGCGTCCTTTGCGTCGCCGCGGAGCGGGAGGATCGTGAAGAACGAGAGGAGCGCGCGCACTCTTACTTGATCCTCGTAGGGATGCCGGCGACGCATAAGTGGACCTCCCCGGCGGCGGAGGCGACGCGTTGGTTTGCGAGTCCGAGTAGGTCCGTAAACACACGCCCGGCCATGCTCTCCGAGATGCCTCCCAGGCCCACCTCGTCGCTGACCAGGATCAGGGGCGCGCGCAGCGAAGCCGCACTTTGCAGGAACCGGTCCAGCTCTCTGAGCACCCCATCCTCTCCCCCATCGAGCATCCGGGCCGAGACCCATAGGGTAAGCCCGTCGAAGAGCACCGCGTCCCACCCCTCCGCGGCGTCGAGGACGGGTCCTAGTCCCCCACCCGCGAGCTCCAGCAGCCCCCATCCCGGCGGCCTCCTCTCGCGGTGCGCCTCGACGCGCCTCGCGAGGTCGGTGTCGTCAGCGGAGACGACGGCGGTCGCCACGTAGAGGACGTTCTCGCCGCCCGCCCGCAGCGCGCGCTCCTCAGCGAAGCGGCTCTTGCCGCTCCGAACGCCGCCTAGCACGAGGACGATCCCCGCTACGGTGTCCCCCGCAACGCTGCCTCCCGCGTACGCTCGCGCAGCGCCTCTTGGAGTGCCCGCAGAAGGCGTCCGTTCTCCTCGCGGCCGCGCACGGCTACCCTGAAGAACTCCGGCCCCAGCCCGGGGAACGGCTCGCAGCCGCGCACCAGGACCCCGAGGCGGGAGAGGCGTTCGGGGAGTCCCTCCGGCCCCCGGACCAGCAGGAAGTTCGCCGCCGCGGGGTATGGTGTGAGCCCCTCCAGCCCGTCCAGCCCGGCGAACAGCTCCGCCCGCGCCCGCGAGACCTCTTCTAACGTCTCCCCGGCGAAGACCTCGTCGTGGGCGGCGGCGACCCCGGCGGCGGCAGCGGCCACGTTGACCGGCCACGAAGGTTGGAACGCCCGGACGCGCTCGACGTTTCGGGCGACGAGGCATCCGAGCCTCAAGCCGGGCACCGCGAAGAACTTGGTGAACGAGCGGGCGACGTAGACCCCCTCGTCCACGTCCCCGGCGACGCTCTCGCCGGGCGCGAAGTCCGCGAAGGCCTCGTCCACCACCAGTACGGCACCCGCTCTCCGAACCCGTTCGGCGATGCGCAGCACCTCTCCGCGCGAAGCTAGGTCGCCGGTCGGGTTGTTCGGGTTGCACAGGAAGATGAGGCCGATGCCGGTGAGATCTTCGAGGGCGGCGGGGTCGAGGCGAAATCCGCGCTCCGGACGACGGAAGATACGGCTCTCCGGCTCGAAGCCAGCCGTCCGCGCGGCGGCGGCGTACTCGCTGAACGTTGGGTCCAGCACCACGGCGCCGCGCCGCTCCGTCCCCTCCGCCGCCGCGCGGGCCGCGAGGAAGAGTGCCTCCGCCCCGCCGTTCGTCGGCAATACGGTTTCGGGGTTCACGCCGAGGTAACCAGCGAGCGCGTCATGCAGCTCCGGGTAGTGGGGGTCCGGGTACGCCGCAGCTTCCGCGCGCAGGGCCTCTTCGGCGGCGCGCAAGGCGGCCTCGGGTGGTCCCAGCGGGTTGATGTTGGCGCTGAGATCGAGGAAGTCTGCCCGGTCGCGGCCGAGCGAGCGGGCGGCGAGGGCGCCCAGCGAGCCGTGGTGGCGGCCGTCGGACGCCGCATCCCACCCGCTAACCACGGCGGGGCCTCCGGCGGACCGTTCGACGAAGCCGCCGGGCGGCGAGAGCGGCGGAGGGTACGAGGGGAGGGGTGGCCACAAGGAGGCACATCCGGCGCATGAGGCGCACGGCGCGTTCTATGTCCGCGGCCTCTGGTGAAGGGCCGAAGCCGAGGGTGGGACCTTCCCGGACCACGCCGCCGTAGGAGTTCGCGCCGCCGAGTGTGATCCCCAGAGCGCCCGCGAACGCGGCCTCGGCCCAGCCTGCGTTCGGGCTCTTCGTGAGCGGGCCGTGGAGGCGAGCCATCTTCCAGGCGCGGATAGGGTCTCCCGAGACGGCGGCGGCCGCGAGCGCCGTGAGGCGGGCCGGGAGGAGGTTCGCCAGATCGTCGAGGCGGGCGGAGGCGCGGCCTAAGTCTTTGTGCGGGGGATGCGGGTGGCCGATCATCGAATCGAGCGTGTTGATGGCCTTGTAGGCCAGGGCACCCGGCGCGCCGAAGAAGAGACCATAGAGCATCGGGGCGACGACGCCGTCCGAGGTGTTCTCGGCGACCGACTCGACGGCGGCGCGCGCGACCTCCCTCTCTGAGAGTCGCTCCGTGTCGCGGCCGACGATCTCGCCGGCGCGAAAGCGCGCGGCCAAGAGGTCTCCGCTCTCGAGCTCCCGCTCCACGGCCCGGGCGGCGTGGTCGAGGCCGCGCATCGAGATCGCAGTCCAGAGCAGCGCGACCTCCAGAGGCCACCGCAGGCCCGCCGGGGCGAGGCGCAAAACGCCGCGGGCGAAAAAGAAGACGAACGCCGGGAGCGCTAGGGCCAGGAAGAGCCCCGCGACCCTCAAACGGCCCCCATTATCGGGCACTCCGCAGAGGGCGAGGGAGCGCCTCTCGTAGAGTGAGATAGCGCGGCCCATGAGCACCGTTGGGTGGACGGCCTCGGGCGGTTCGACGAGGAGATGATCGGTGGCGAGGGCCGCCACGACCGCTGTCGCCCGGTGGAACGGGGTCACGTGCCCGGCTTCTCCCCCGCGCTCTCTTCTGGGGGAGTGTCCTCGTCGCGGTCTGCGTTAGAAGTCTTCCCGAAGGAGCCGCGCGAAAGACCGACGAGGGCGCCGGCGAACCCGATCAAAATGCCCCTCAATACGAGGTTCGCCATGGACCGGCCGAGGTCCCGGAGGGCCGGCGGCTGGAGGGCGTCCTCGACCTGTTCGAGCGTTGGGAGCGACGGGGGGTTGTCCAGCCTTTCGGCGACCTTCTCGTAGTAGGCGACCATACTGGGGGCGGCGTCGCGGGCGTAGGCGCGCATCTCGTCCGCGAAGAGCGTGGCGTTCAGCGCGGTGACGAGGAGGAGCGTGACCCCCACCATCATCGCGACCACGGTCGCCGCCAGGGTACAGTCGCGCAGCAGGAGAGATCTATACGGTACGCCTTCTTCCGTGCGGATCGGGCGCACGCGGAGGGCGGCGAGTATGCCGAGGAAGAGGAACGCGGCGAGGGCGAGCTGGGTGCGGTAGTCCTCGGTGACCGTCAGGATCCAATCTGGAGCCCCGATAGGATCTACGAACAGGAAGCGCAGGTCCGACAGAAGCGCGACGACCACCGCCACGAGCCCGTACCGGAACCCCGTCCTAAGCGGACCCAAAAACCGCCCCGCGAAACTTGCCTGCGTACATAGCCGTGAGCATACATCATGGCGGCGCGTGCGGCGGCGCACCTGATGACCACCCGGCCCGTGCCGGCCCCTTCAGGCCACCGGCTCGGCCGGCGGCTCCCTTTCCGGAGGCGAGCGGTAGCCACGCAGCAACAGGTAGAGGCCGGCGAGGACGACCACGCCGCCAAAGATGGTGGCGTGGCCGGGCTTTTCGGACAGGATCAGCCACGCCAGGAACGCCGCGACGACGGGTTCGGCGAGGATGGTCCCTGAGATGATGGAGGCGTCAACGTAGCGCAGCGCCCAGTTGAAGACGGTGTGGCCCAGGATCTGGGGCCCCAGCGTGATCGCAACCAGCCACGCCCAAGTCTCCCCCGAGTACCCCCACAACGGCTGCCCGGCGAAGAGTGCCGCGGGCGCGAGCGTGAGCGAAGCCGAAGCGTAGACCACGATGGAGTACGCCACGACCCCCACGCCCCCCGTCGTGCGCATCGAGCGTCCGATCAGGACGTACACCGCGACCGTCGCCGCCCCGACGAGCGCGAGCAGGTTCCCCAAGAGCGCCGCCGAGCCCACCGAGTCGTCCGCCGCTATGACCGCCGTGCCCGCTATCGCCACGAATATGCCAGCGAACGACGCCAGCGAAGTTTTTTCCCCGAACAGCAGGTAGGCCAGAATGGCGACGAAGACCGGCTGGGTGGAGACGAGGACCACGCTCGCGGCGACGCTCGTATGGTCGAGAGAGGAGATCCAGAACCCGAAGTGCGCCCCCAACGCAACCCCCGAGGCGATCCCAAGCCATAGCGTCCGTCCCCGCGGCAACGCGTCGCGCCCGAGGAGCGCAAACGGCAGCAAGGCCGCGACGCCTAACGTGTTGCGCCAGAACGCGATAGCGAGGGCGGGGGCGTCGGCGAGGCGGATAAAGATCGCCGCCGCCGAGACCGCCACGACCCCCAACGCTACGGCCGGGAGCGCGAGCTTCTCGCTCAAG
>JADDPV010000203.1 GCA_016781705.1 Rubrobacter sp. | reverse complement strand
CGCGCGTGCGGAAGATGAAGTTGCCCGGCGTGATCTCGTTCCGAAACGATTTCCCGACCTGCGCGATCCCAAACGGTACCTTGACCCGGCTGGTCTGCGTCACGTTCTTGAAGTTCACGAAGATCCCCTGCGCCGTCTCCGGCCTCAGGTACGCCAGGCTATCCGGCGACCTGACCGGCCCCGTGTGCGTCTCGAACATCAGGTTGAACGGCCGCACGGGGGCGAAGTCCCGCCCGCCGTCCGCCGGATCCTTTACGCGCTCGTCGCTCTGGATGATCTCGTCGAGCTCCTCGGCGGAGAGCCCCTCCACGTCGTCGCGGCCCGTGGCCTCCTCGATGAGGTGGTCGGCGCGGTAACGGCGACCCGACGTACGACTCTCGACGAGCATGTCGTTGAAGCCGCCGACGTGCCCGGACGCTTCCCACACTTTAGGGTGCATGATGATGGCGGCGTCTATGCCCACCACGTCCTCTCGCGCGTGAACCATGCTGCGCCACCACTCGTCTTTGATGTTGCGCTTGAGCTCGACTCCGAGCGGTCCGTAGTCGTAGGAGGAGCGGATGCCGCCGTAGATCTCCGAGCTCTGGTACACGAAACCCCGGCGCTTGCAGAAGGCCACGATCTTATCCATCGTCACGGTACGCGACATAAACCCTCCTGGGTCTTTGAAACTTCGGGCTCGGGCCAGTATAGCCCAGAGAAGAGGGGAGTTCGGCTCACCGGTTCAAGGCAACACCGGCGAGATCGCGAAGCGCGCGAGCCGCGACGCCGCCCAAGCGCCGCTGGAGGACCGGAGATCCAGGGCCGTGGGGTATACTCTCTCGCATGGAGAGTCTTATCGTGATCGGGATCGGCGTTGGTCTCGCGTCCATCGCGGGGGTGAGGGCCTTTTTGCCGTTGGCGCTCGTCGGGCTGTTCGCCCGGTTCGGGTTCTTCGGCCTTCCGGAGCCTTTCGGCCCGTTGGGCGACTGGCTCGTTATCGGGGTCTTGCTCGCGCTGGCGCTCCTCGAAACCGTGCTGGACAAGGCGCCGGCGTTCGAAAAGGGTCTGAACGTGGCGCTGGTCCCGATCCGGGCCGTCGCGGGCGCGGTGCTGTTTTCGGTGGCGCTGGGCGCAGGCCTGGGTGTGGACGCCGTCCCCGAGCTCGTGGTCGGCGGGATCATCGCTGGCGCGCTAGCCGTACTCAAGGTCCTCTTGCGGCCCCCGGCGAAGGCCGCGTCGGCGGGGGTCTCGGCGTCGTTTCTGAGCACGTTCGAGGACGTGGTGGCGCTGGTGGCGGGCGTCGTCGCGGTGCTCGTGCCGCTCGTGTCGCTCGTGTTCGTCGCTTTTTTGCTATTCTTCTTCTTCCGGGTGAGGAGGAGGCGGGGGCGGCAGTACGCGGGGCTCCGCATCCTCCGGGATTAGGGGAAGCGTTCCGACGCCGGGGCTCTACCGGCGCAGCGCCAAGCGTTCCCCGGGGAGGCTGTCATGGATGGGGAGATCACCATCATCAACGGGAGGCGGACGGCCCCCTTCTCGCGCGGCGTGCTGGCGCAGACGCTGGCGCAAGCGGGGGCGAAGCCCGAGCTGGCTCACCGGATAGCGAGCGAGATCCGCACCGAGCTCCTGGCCGAGGAGCGCCTCGTGGTCGAGGAGGAGGAGGTCCTCGCCCGGGCGCGCGCCAAGCTGCAGGTCACCGACGCTCTCGTCGTCTCCCGCCTGGATAAGTGGCGCATCCTGCGTGAGTCCAACGAGCCGGTCGTGGTCCTCGTCGGCGGCGCCACCGGGGTCGGGACCAGCACGCTCGCGGCGGACGTAGCGCGGCGGCTGAACATACAGAGCGTGATCGGGACGGACTCCATCCGCGAGGTCCTGCGCCGCGCTATCAGCCCGGACCTCCTGCCCATCCTCCACAAGAGCTCCTACGAGATACAGCCTGAGGACATCAGGGTGCCGGTCGAGAACGAGGAAGAGACGGTGCTCCTCGGCTACAGGTTGCAGGCCTCACAGGTCTCCGTGGGCGTGGAGGCCATCGTCGAGCGGGGCCTCAAGGAGGGGACGAACCTCGTCATCGAGGGGGTACATCTGGCGCCGGAGACCGTGCTGGACAAGTATCGGAACCACCCGAACGTGTGCTCGCTGGTGGTCTACATCTCCGACGAGAAGGCCCACCGCGACCGCTTCCATCTGCGCGCCCTGGGCACGGCGATGCGCCGGCCCGCCGAGGAGTACATCGCCCACTTCGCCGAGATACGCTGCATTCACGACCACCTCCTCGAAAGCGCCCGGCGGGGTGGGATCTACGCGGTCGAGAACCTCTCCGTAGAGGCGACCTCAGACGCCGTCGTCGCCTTCGTCGCCAACCGGGTCTCGGGGATCGCCGAGAAGGCCGCGAAGCACCGCCCCGGCTCGCTCCTGCTCGACGCCAACCGGAGCTGAGACCCGGTGTTCCGGTCGCTCAGAGGTTAGAATACGGGGCGGCTCAAGAGGAGGTACGCGCGGGATGCTGGACAGGGGTAAGATCAGGACCTTCGTTCTCGGTGGGATAGCGGGTACGCTCGCCGGCATCCTCCTCGCCCCCAGGTCCGGCAAAGAGTTGCGCGGGTCCATAGCCTCCCGCGTGGGCGAGGCCCGCGAGCTCGGCCGCGAGACCTACTTCGACGCCCAGGAGCGTGCCCGCGAGCGCCTCTCCGAGGTCCGCGACCGGGCCCCCGGGACCGGGGAACCCGAGAAGCCAGAGAACCCCGTCACTACCGGATCGGCTCCCCAACCGCCCCCTAACCTCGGAGGGCCGGACGAGACGGGATTCGAGATACCAGCCGAGGAGCGTTCTCCGGGACCGCCGCCGCTCCGCGCCGTGTCGCGGGAAGTGCCGCGAGACGCGCCGTCCGGGCCGCGAGCCGGCGGGGGCGACCCGGAGGAGCTCCGGCGGAGGATACGGGAGACTCGTTCTCGACTGCGGGAGCGGTTGGAGGGGCCGGAGGGACCGTCCGGGAAGGGAGGGGGTTAGCGCGTTGGCCAACGGGGCGCGAAAGGGGACCTCCGGCGCGAGGATGAGGGCGCTGTCGTTCATCCCGGCGGTCGTGGAGATCAGCGCCGACGAGGCCGGCGGGGTGCCGGGCCTGGAGGCAGTCATCTCGTACTGGACGGAGGGAGCCTTCTCGGCGGGCGAGTGGTTCGCGGAGGTCTCGGAGGTTTGGGGTACTGCGGGGTTCGCCGTGCTCCGGGGGGAGGAGACCCTGGGGTTCGCGGTGTACGGGCCGCCGGAGCGCCTGCCGCGCGCGGGGCGGTTCCCGGTGGGGGCGGTGAGCGAGGACGCCGCCTTGCTCGCATACCTGGAGGGCGACGCCCGTACGGCCCGCCGCCTCCTGGTGAGGGTGGTGCGGGACCTCAAGCTCCGCGGCTTTGGGGGGGTCGAGGCCGTCTCCAGCGACGCGGGCCTCCGGCGGCACGTGCCGACGCGCTTCCTCCTGGAGAGCGGTTGGAAGCCGGTGCGCCGGGGTTGGCGGGCAGGACGGGCCTACACCCTGACGCGGGCGGACTTCGGGAGCACCGTCGAGATCGGGGAGCTGGCCCGCGGGCTCATGGGACGGATGAAGCTCCCGGTCTTGAAGTCCCCGACCCCCGCTACCCTGTCGTCCGGCGCAGCCTCCAACAGAGCCCTGGCGCGATCTCCTCGATAGACCGGAAAAGGAGTCACGGGAGAACGGCGGTTTGGACGGCGGAGCGGCCCCCGGGCGCGATGGCTGTGGCTTCCAGGATCTCCCGTTCGTCTTCGATCTTCCCGCCGGAGGGAGCATCGCCGTCCTCGGCGGGCATGGGCGGGGAGAGGTCTACTTCCAGCTCCACCGGTCTCCTCTCGCCCGGCGCGAGGTTCCCAACGCTCGTTTGGTATTCGCGCTTTCGGGTCCTCGCCGTGTTCTCTGAGGCCACGTTGAGAGTGATGTCCACCTCTGGTATCTCCCCTTCGCCTCTGTTCTCCACGTAGATGAGGACGGTCTGGCCGGGGCCGCTCTCCAGCTCTTCCAACCGACTTTCGACGAATCGCAGGGCAAGCTCGGGCCTCGCGGCCGGCGTGTCACGCGGGGCTTGCGGGATCTGGGCGCCCCGCCCCGGCCCGGCGCCGAGGTTGGCGAGGAGCAAGAACGCGCCGGCCGCCGCGAAGAAGGCGACCGAAGCGCCCAGCAGCCAGAGGGCGAAGCCTCTCATCGCGGTCGGTCCCGGGTCGCCTCTTCGGGCCTCTCGTCCGGGGGGCCGGCGGGCGCTAGGTAGAGGTTGTAGAAGGCCGGCGCGAGCGAGCGGGCGGGGGCGTCGTAGACCTCCGGCCCCGAGAGGGCGCCGCGGGCGACCAGGACCACGCCGGAGCCGTCCGGGGACCAGGCGAGGTCGCGGGGGCCAGTCTTGAACTCCATGTCCTCGTTCGCCGTGACGGCTTCCAGGGTCCCCGACGCGAGGTCCAGGACGTACAGGTCTTTCGGGGAGCCCGCGTTGCGGCGGCCGACCACGGCCAGCTTCCTCCCATCCGGCGACGCCTCGATGCTCGCCGGGAGGAAGCCCTCGCCCACGCCCGGGACCGGCTCGGGCTCCTCCGAACCCTCCGGCACCCGGTAGAGGGCGTAGGGGCCCCCTTCCGCCCCGGCGACGAAGTGGACGCCTCCCTCGGCCCACTGGGGCACGCCCAAGACCTCCTGGCCCTCGGCGAGGAGCGCCACGCGGCGCGCGGGTCCCGCGGGGAAGCGGTAGGAGAGCAGCTCGACGCGGTCCTCGGTTTCGTTGCCTGCCTTGTCGTGCCTGACCGCGAGCGCCGCCTCGCTCCCGTCGGGGGAGACCGAGAGCCCCAGGACGCGCCCCGGGATGCTCCCCGGGTATGGCTTCACCCACCTCCGGACGAGCATCAGCCCGCTGCTACCCTCTTCCCACGGCGCTTCGACGGCGACGACGAGGCCCCTGTCCGGGAGCGCGTCCGCCTCCTCGACGCCTTCGACGGCCTCGAGGAGGCGCAGCGGCCCCGGGTCGTCCCTCGGCGCCGTGAGGAACAGGGAGTCGAGGGTGCTCGCCCCGGCCGCGGCCTCGCCCGCCGTCTTCCGGCCCAGTACCGCAAGGTTGTCTTCAGAGAGCCACTCCGCGCCCCAGGCGGCGAAGTCGTCGCCCTCCGTCTTGCGGTCGAAGCTCTGGGTGTAGAGTGGCTTCTCGGCCACGTGGCCGTCGAGAACGAAGGCCACCCGATCCCCCGAGGGGCTGAAGCGTGGGGAACTCTTGTCCCCGGGACCGAAGCTCAAAGGGCGCACCCCCGGGCCGAGGCCGGGGTCCGCCGCGTCTTGTGGTCTGGCTGGCGTGGGCTGTATGGGGACTCCCTCCACGCTCTCGCCGCAACCGGATGCCAGGAGTGACCCGAGCGCCACGGCGAACGCCGCGGCGAGCGTGGCCGAGAGTGGCCGGCGAGGCTTGTTACGGGGCATGCGGGGGGGCAGGGTTCTTGGGGAGGCGAAAGGTGAACGTGGAGCCGACGCCCGGCTCGCTCTCGACCGAGAGCCGGCCGCCGTGCAGTTCGACGATCTGTTTGCAGATCGCCAGCCCCAGGCCGCTGCCTCCGGTCGCACGAGAGCGATCTTTGTCCACCCTGTAGAACCGCTCGAATAGCTGGGGCAGGTCCCCTTCGGGGATGCCCACCCCCGTGTCCGCGACGCGCGCGAGGACGAGATCCCCCTCGTCCGCGAGGGAGACGCTCACCCGAGCGCCGGGATCGGAGTACTTGATCGCGTTGTCCAGCAGGTTCAGCATCACCTGGTAGACCTTTTGCGCGTCGCACACGATCCTGCCGGACAGGAGACCGTCTGGGGAGTACTCGAGCCCGATCTCGAACCTCTTCGCCTTCGAGTCTATGGCGTCGAGCGCGCTCCTGACCACCTCGTCGAGGTCGGTGGGAGCGACCTGGAGCGAGTACTGGCGCGAGTCCATCTGGGCGAGCGTCGAGAGCTCCTCGACCATCCCCCGGATGCGCATCAGCTCCCCGTCGGCCAGCTCGAGCGCGCGCCGCTCCAGCGGATCGAGCCGCTCGCCTGCCCGCTCGATGAGGTGCACCGCACTCTGGATGGTCGTCAGGGGTGTCCTCAACTCGTGCGATACATCCGAGACGAAGGCGGTCTTGGCTCGCTCCAGCGAGCGGTGCTGCGTTATGTCGCGCACGGCCAATATGGTGCCCCCGCTGCTCTCCGGGTCGTTGTTCGCAGCGCTGTCCGAGGCGCTGCTTATGCGGGCGGCGTAGGCCCAATAGGTCTTCTCTCCGACCTCGACTTCGCGGACGGCCGCGCCCTGTTCGGAGGCTTCGCGCAGGCAGTCGAGCATCGCCTCGGGCGCGCCGAGCTCGGAGAGCTTGAGCCCGTAGGAGGACGGTCCTATGCCGAGCATGAGGGCGGCTGCGGGATTGGTCATGGTCACGCACTCTCTTGTGTTAATGGCGATGACCGCCTCCGGGGAGGCCTCCAATACGGCTTCCAGGCGAGACTTCTGGCGCTGTATCTCGCCAACGTAGTGCCGTACCTCCTCGGCCATGTAGTTGAAGGCCTTCGCCACCTCGCCGAGCTCGTCGTCGTTTTCGACGGGCACGAAGCTGTAGTCGCCGGAGGCCACCCGGATGGCGGCGTCGCGCGTCTGATGGAGGGGGCGTGTGATCTGGCGTGCCAGGACCAGGCTCCCCAGGCTCGCAAGGAGCACGCTGGTCCCGATGGCCCCCAATATGCCGTAGCGCAAGAACGCGAGCGTCTCCTCGAGCCCCTCGTCGGGCGTGTCGTAGACAAGCACCCCTTGCGTGGCCCCGTCGGCCCCCAAGAGCGGCCAGACCGCGACGTAGCCCGGTGCGAAGTTCCCCACTACGCCACCACCATCCACCGGCACGAGCCGCCCCTCGCCCTCCGCGCCCCCCCCGACCTCCTCCAAAACCTCCTCGTCGAGCCCGAGCCGCGAGAGGGTTTCCTGGGGGGAGGCGGGGCCCCCCTCTGCGTCCCTCGCCGCCAGCGGCTCCCCATCCAGACCGGCGTAGAGTACGCTAAGACCCGTCGGGTCGGCCGTGGCGCGGACCAGCTCCTCCGCGTAGGTGTCGGGAGCGGGTAGCGCCCCGCTCTCCGGATCGCGCAACCCCTCCAGGAAGACGCTTGCCCCCGCGTTCGCCGTGCGCGAGCGCTGGACCAAAAGCTCCCGCTCTTGGGCGACCAGCCTGTCCTGGGCGAAGTAGTAGAGGACGAGCCCGATCACCAGACTCACCGTCGCGGAGATCCCGACCAGAGCCGCGAACACGCGCGCCCCGAACGATAGAGAAGGCAATCGCCACGACAGACGCCCTGGCGGAGGCGATCGCAGGGCAGTCAGCCGCCTCTTGCGGAGCTTGCGCAGTTTGCTCTGGAGCCTGTCGAGCACCGTTTCCTCCTCAGGCGCTCCTGAAAGAGCCGGCGCTGGCTACCGGACGGGCGACCCTGTAGCCGACACTCGGGACGGTCTGGATGATCTCGGGGGCCCGCGGGTTGCGTTCGACCTTGGCCCGCAGCCGCGAGATGTGTACGTCTATGTAGCGGCTCTCCAGGTAGTGCGAACTCGTGGAGACGGACTCGGAGATCTGGGTACGCGTGAACGCCCGCCCCGGCCGCCGCATGAGCAGCGCCAGGATCTTGAACTCCGTCGGTGTGAGGTCTAGGAGCTCACCGCCCCTGGTGACCGTATAGCCGTTCGGGTCGAGCTCCAGCGGCCCCACCCTGAGCGTCCCGGCCCGGCTTCGCCCCTCCTGCCGCCGGTCGAACCTCCTCAAGATGGCCCGGATGCGCGCCAGAAGCTCCTTGGTGTCGAACGGCTTGGTGATGTAGTCGTCCGCCCCGAGCTCCAGGCCCACCACCTTGTCCACCGACTGGCTCTTCGCCGTCAGCATCACCACCGGCACGTCGGACTTCTCCCGGATCTTCTTCAACACCTCGAAGCCGCTGATCTTGGGCAGCATGATGTCCAGGATCACGAGATCCAGGCTCTCCCGCCCGACTTCCCGCAATGCCTCGGCCCCGTCCGCCGCCATCAATACCCGATACCCCTCGGACGAGAGCACGATGGACATCACCTCAAGTAACGCCGCATCGTCGTCCACCAGTAAAACGGTCTCTTCCAATAGCCCCGGCTCCCTCTCTAAGCACGCCGCTCTCCCGCCCGAGAGCGCGCGTACCATTATAACTCCGGCATGCCCGCCGAAACTTGAATGTCTAACACTCATATTTTATACTTACGGCGACTTAGATAACGTCGGTCGCAAAGGGAGCGCAATGGGCAAGAGCATCGGGATAGACCTGGGCACTACGAACAGCTGCGTGGCGGTATTGGAGGGGGGGGATCCCGCCGTCATCACGAACTCCGAGGGGGAGCGGACGACGCCGTCGGTGGTGGCGTTCGACAAGAAGAGCGGGGAGCGGCTGGTCGGCCAGCTGGCGCGCAGGCAGGCGGTGACGAACCCGGATCGGACGGTCTACTCCGTCAAGCGGTTCATGGGGCGCAGGTTCAAGGAGGTCGAGAGCGAGGCACGGCGTGTGGGGTACGGGGTCGTGAATGGACCCGGCGGCGACGTGCGCGTGAGGATCGGCGAGAAAGACCACTCGCCGGCCGAAGTCTCCGCTATGATCTTGCAGAAGCTCAAGCGGGACGCGGAGGAGTACCTGGGCGACGAGGTCACCGAGGCCGTCATCACGGTGCCGGCGTACTTCGAGGATGCCCAGAGGCAGGCGACGAAGGACGCCGGCAGGATCGCGGGCCTCAACGTCAAGCGCATCATCAACGAGCCCACGGCCGCAGCGCTCGCCTACGGTCTGGATAAGGAAGAAGAGCAGACCATCCTCGTCTTCGACCTCGGCGGCGGGACTTTCGACGTCTCCATCCTGGAGCTCGGCGAGGGCGTCTTCGAGGTGAAGGCTACGAGCGGCAACAACCACCTCGGCGGCGACGACTTCGACGCGAAGGTCGTTGAGTGGCTCGTGGCCGAGTTCAAGAAGGCCGAGGGGATAGACCTCTCGAAGGACAAGATGGCGACCCAGCGGCTCGTCGAGGCGGCCGAGAAGGCCAAGCGGGAGCTGTCGAGCACGACGAGCACCTCCATAAACCTCCCGTTCATCACCGCGGATCAGAACGGGCCTAAGCACCTGGACCTGACGCTTTCGCGCGCGCAGTTCAATAATCTCACGGCGGATTTGGTCGAGGCGACGGCCGGGCCGGTTCGGCAGGCGATGCGCGACGCGGGGCTCGGGAGCGGGCAGGTGGACCAGGTGATCCTCGTTGGTGGCTCCACGCGCATCCCGGCGGTGCAGGAGAAGGTCAAGGAGATCACGGGCAAGGAGCCCAACAAGGGCATCAACCCCGACGAAGTGGTCGCTATCGGCGCCGCTATTCAGGCCGGTGTCCTCGCCGGCGAGGTCAAGGACGTGCTCCTGCTCGACGTGACGCCCCTCTCCCTCGGGATCGAGACCAAGGGCGGCGTGATGACGAAGCTGATCGAGCGCAACACAACTATACCTACGCGCAAGAGTGAGGTATTCACGACCGCCGACGATAATCAGTCTTCCGTCGAGATCAAGGTATTCCAGGGCGAACGGGAGATAGCGGCGTACAACAAGCTGATCGGCAACTTCCAGCTCGTGGGTCTGCCGCCGGCGCCGAGGGGTGTACCTCAGATAGAGGTTACGTTCGACATAGACGCGAACGGCATCGTCAATGTCGGGGCGAAAGATCTCGGGACGGGCAAGGAGCAGCGCATCACGATCACGGCGTCGAGCGGCCTCTCGGATACTGACATCGAGCAGATGGTGCGGGATGCCGAGTCGCACGCCGAGGAAGACCGGCGCCGGCGCGAAGAGGCTGATGTCCGCAACAACGCGGACAACCTGGTGTATTCCATCGAGCGTTCGCTGAAGGACGTAGACGGCAAGGTCGACGTCGCGACCAGGAACGAGATCGAGGAGGCGATCAAGGAGACCAGGGAGGCTCTGGCCGGGGACGATGTCGAGGAGATCAAGCGCAAGCAGGAGGCTCTCCTCACCGCCTCGCACAAGCTCTCCGAGGTCCTGTACAGTCAGGCCCAGCAACAGCAGGCTGGCGGCGCGGGAGCTGGCCCGGACGGCGACGACGACGTGGTCGAAGACGCCGAGATCGTCGACGACGAGGACGACGAGCGCAACAGGTAGACGCCCGGAATGGTGGCCGGCGGGGGCGCAAACCCCTCCGTCGGCCGCTGGCACGCAGGAGGCCGAAGAGCTTTGAGCAGCGAAGAGCAGCACCGCCGGGAGGGGGACCCGAACCGAGAGCCTCCGGAGGAGGAGGCGCCCCCCGGCAAAGAGCTTCGTGAAAGCGAAGCCCGTGGAGAGGAGACCGTCGGCGTGGAGGCACGCGACGATGAGGAGGCGCCGGAGGGTATCTCCCAGCCCGTCGAGGTCGGAGGTTCCGGGGACGCGGGCGAGGAGGAGGAGGTCGTCGTGCCGGAGCTTTCGTCGGAGGCGTTCGACGAGGAGCCCGAGGCGGACCCGGAGGACGCCGCGGAGATAGCGCACGAGGAGATACTTGCTCTGGCCGGGGAGTTGGAGTCTGCCCGCCGGGAGCGGGACGAGTACCTGAACGACATGCGCCGCATGAAGGCCGAGATGGAGAACTCGCGCAAGCGCCTCGAAAGGGACCGGGCGCGCTTCACGCAGCTGGCTTCGGAGAGGCTCGTGCGCGAGCTGTTGCCCGTGCTGGACAACCTGGAGCGGGCGCTGGAGGTCGAGGGCGACATCCGCGAGGGGGTCAGGGCGACACGCGACCAGCTCCTCACCGCGCTCGGGCGCGAGGGGCTCGAACCTGTCCTATCCGACGGCGAGAGCTTCGACCCGGCGATCCATGAAGCCGTGATGGGTATGCCCTCCGACGAGCACGAGGAGGACACCGTGATCCAAACCTTCCAGCGTGGCTATATGCTCAATGGCCGCGCGATCCGCCCTGCCAAAGTTGTAGTTGCGAAACAGGTTTAACGGATGAAGACGAGGGACCTCTATAAGGTACTGGGCGTCCAGAAAGGGGCGACACGGGAGGAAATCCGGCGCGCCTACCGCAAGCTGGCTCGCGAGTACCACCCGGATGCCAACCCGAGCGACGGAGCGGCGGAGGAACGCTTCAAAGAGGTTCAGCACGCCTACGAGATACTCTCGGACCCTGAACGCCGCCGGGAGTACGACGAGGGTCCTCGCGCCTTTTTCGGGGGGACGGGCGGCCCGACGGGTGCCACGAGCGCCGACTTCTCCGACCTCTCGGACGTGTTCGGCAGCTTCGGGGACATCTTCGGTAACGCCTCGCGTAACAGGCCGCGCAGCACCCGCGGCGAAAACGTAACTGTAAGCGTAAACTTGAAGTTTAAAGATGCACTGGAGGGGGTGACGACGCGCATCGCGGCGCCGGTGGAGGAGGCGTGCGAGCCATGCCGGGGGACGGGGGCCGCGCCCGGGACCGCTCCGCGCTCCTGTCCGGAGTGTTTGGGACGGGGGGTGAGGAGCCGGGACCAGGGGTTCTTCGCGCTCTCCGAGCCGTGCGGTAGGTGCGGGGGCGAGGGGACGGTAGTGGAGAAGCCGTGTTCGGGTTGCGGAGGGCGCGGGCGGGTGAAGAGGAACCGCCAGGTGACGGTGAAGATACCGGCGGGGGCGAAGGACGGGATGAAGATACGCGTCCCGGGGCGAGGGAGCGTCGGGAGTAAGGGTGGTCCGGCAGGGGACCTGTACGTGGTCACGCGGGTGGCGGAGCACCCCGTCTTCGAGCGTAAGGGGGACGACTTCCTGATCGAGGTACCGGTCAGCTTCGTCGAGGCGGCGCTGGGTGCTGAGGTCGAGGTCCCGAGGCCGGGAGGTGGAAGGGTAAAGTTAAAGCTGCCGGCGGGGATGCAGGATGGCAAGCGGTTCCGGGTGCGTGGGGCGGGGGCACCCAGGGCGGGCTCGCGAGGTGGCGGGGCGGGGGACCTGATCGCGCGGGCGCGTGTTGTGGTACCCAAGAAGCTCACCCGGCGGGAGAAGGAGATCCTGGAGGCATTGGCCGAAGAGCGGGACGAGGACGTGCGCGAGGACTTGTTGCGCCGGTCGCGCGAGGCTGAGACGGCGTAAGGTAGGGGAGAAGGACCGTGCGCAGGCGCCCAGTGTACATGATCGGCATAGCGGCGGAGTTGATCGGGGTACACCCGCAGACCCTGCGGATGTACGAGCAGAAAGGGCTCCTGCAGCCGCGCAAGAGCATCAAGAACACCCGGTTATACTCGCAGGAGGACGTGGACCTCGGCAGGTACATACAGAGGCTCACCCAGGAGATGGGGACCAACCTCGCCGGGGTCAAGAGGATCCTCGACCTCGAAAGGAAACTCGAGAGATCGGAGGCCGAGAACGCGCGGTTGCGCGAGGAGATAGAGAGGCAAAAGTTGGAGCACGGCAAGGCCGTAGAAGAGGTACACAAGTCCTACAGGCGCGAGATCATGCCCCTCCCGCGCGGCGAGATCGTGCGGAGGGAGTTCTAGTGGCCGGCCCGATGCACTGCTACCGGCACCCGAAGAGGGAGACGCGGGTCAGTTGTGCCACGTGCGGCCGGCCCATCTGCACCGAGTGCATGCGGCCCACCGATGTGGGCATCAAGTGCCCCGAGGACGCCAGACTTCCCCGCGGAGCCCGGGCAGGAACGATGAAGCCCAACCAGATCCTGTGGAGCTTCCTCGCCGGACTCGCGGTGGCGCTCGTCGGCATCCCGGTCGTCTACGTCATCCTCACCTTGCCTTTCCAGTGGCTGATCTCGGCCGCCGCCGGCTACGGCGCGGGCACCCTTGTCAACCGTGCTGGTGGACGTAATGGTGGCACCCTCGCCATCTCCATCTCCGTCGTTGCCACGGCCATTCCGTTCCTCGTGCGGCTGGCACCGCCAGTCCTCGCCGGCGGGAACGTCTCGCCCATCAGCATCGCCGCGATGATCTTCGCCGCCGTCGCGGCTGGCCTGGCGAACCGCCAGCTCTGAGTGATCGCTCCACATGCCCACCATCCGGGTGGTAGGCGCCGCTGGCAGCCCGCCTGCCTAGAGAAACTCGTGGCCTTGCCCGTGACCCCTTAATACAACCCTTCATGGCAGAATCTACACCTTCCGCACCGCTTTAACCCACGGCGCAGGGAGATGGAACGCCCCCTAAACGCGGGAAAAGCGCCAAATACAGCCCCAAACGCCCTGCAAACAGAGGCCGGAACGGGTAAGTTAACCCAAAGATTAAGCCAAGCTTGACACGGAGATCCAATTAGACCTCAAGCTCAAGTTAAGCTCCGAAAAATACTTTCAGAAAAGCTGGCGTAGCCTGAAGAGCCGTGCTAGGGTTCGTAAGCATGAGAGAGGATATGGAGTACATAGGCGGAGTATTGGACGAGTTGGAGGCGATCGTCCAGGACGCTTCCAGGGTACCGATGCGCAAGGGACGGGCGGTGGTCGACCGGGCAGACCTGCTCGTCATGCTGGACGAGCTTCGCGGTTCGTTGCCCGAGGAGTTGTCGGATGCGGAGGCTATCCGCAGGGAGTGCGCGGCGGTCGTCGCGTCGGCGGAGGAGGAGGCGCGCCGGATCGTCGAGGATGCGCACGAGCGGGCTGAGGCGATGGTTTTGGATACAGAGTTGTACCGACGCTCGCACCGGCGGGCGGCGGAGACCGTGGACCGGGCGGAGCGCTATGCGCGGGAGATACAGGGCGGGTCCGAAGTCTACCGCGACCGGGTGATGGGCCAGCTCGAGGGCTGGTTCGAGGACTCGCTCGTCTCGGTCGGCGAGTCTCGGCAGGAGTTGAGCACCTCATCTCCAGCCTTGACCCGGCCCGAAAGGACCCCAGAGCCTGCGCCGGAAGAGGTCCCGGAGGAGGACGAAGACCGCCGCAACGGGCAGGGCTGGCGCGCAAGCTCGGCTTGACGCCTCCTCCGCGGCGGCGCTGCCAGGCCCCACCCTGTTCACGCGATGGGCGCCCCGCGCTCCTGACGGAGCGTTTTACCAAACGCCCCCGGGTCTGAAGGTCCGGGCCGCGAGGGCTACTCCATCCGTACGAGCGGCGCGCAAGCCACCTACCGGTCTCCTCTCCGGACCTCCGGGGTATCTCGCTGCAGTGCAGCATACAGGCCTGATCCGGACAGCACCTTCCTCTCTCGGCGGTGCGCCGGATGCCGGTCGTGGCG
>JADDPV010000047.1:31375-40644 GCA_016781705.1 Rubrobacter sp. | reverse complement strand
AAAGTCTGTCGAGCAAGCGCGCGGACTTCGGCGGCTGGAGCGCCGTCGTCGGTGTCGTAGGCGGCGAGGAGCCTGCCGTCGCGCTCGAGCTCGCGCCTGGGGAGGTCGAGGCTTCGCAGGGTTTCAAGGGCCAGGTCGTCCGTGGACCAGAGGTAATCGAGCGAGATGCGCTACGGGATCCTGCTCGCGTCGTAGGAAAATGCGCCCGGCGAACGCGGCACTCGGGACCTGAAATAGGCATGGTTCGTAGCACAGGGGAGCAGGCGGGGGCCTTGCACTCGACGACGACGCGGGGCTGCGCGCGCGTACGGCAGCGAGCTGTACCGTACGGCTCGCCGGGCGCTGAACGACTCTGACCTGGCCGAGGAGGCGGTGCAGGAGACTTTCCTGCGGGCGTGGCGCGCCTCCGACCGGTACGACCCGCAGCTCGGCTCTTTGCGCACGTGGCTGTTTACCATCGCCCGCAACGTCATGGTAGACCTGGCCCGCGCGCGAACCGCGCGCTTGGAGTCCGGGGGAGCGCGGGAGGAGGAGGGCGCGCGAGCCGAGGGCGAGGAGCCGAGCTAAGGTATACCGCGCTCGTGGGAGGTAGAAGAAGCCTTGAGGCGCACCAGCGACGACCACTGGCAGACGATCGTGGAGGTCTACTACCGCGATCGGCCCTACGGGAGGTCGCCGCCAAGCCCGGGGTACCCGAGGGCACCGTGCGCAGCCGCTTGTTCTACGGGCTCAAGGTGCTGCGGCTGGCGCTGGAGGAGTTAGGATGGACCCGCTGAACCCCGGCATCAACCCCGAAGAGCACCGCCACTGGCGGGAGATGCTCGGCGCGTTCGTGCTCGGCAGGCTCGACGAGGGCGAGAGGGTGGCCCTGCAGGCGCACACCTCGACGGCTGCCCCAAGTGCCGGGCCGAGGTCGAGGAGTTGTGGCCGTAGCCGGCGCTCTGGCGGGGGCCGCCCCCGAGCGCCTCGGGGACGAAGAAGCTCCGCCGGCGAACCTGATAGACGGGATCCTCGCGCAGGCCGGACGGGAGCGCCGGCTCCGCCGCCGGCGGCAGAGGCGCCGGCGGTTCGGAAGGGGGGTCCCGGCCGCGGCGGCGGCGCTGTTCGTCGCCATCGGCTTCTTCGCGCTCCCCCGCTCATATCTCCCGGCCCGCCCCTCGAGCCGGTCGCCTTCTCCGAGGTGGCCGCCGGCGTGGAGGCGGGCCTGATCTCCCCCACCCGGGGCACCGAGACCAGGCTCGTCGCATCCGGGCTGCCGGATGGCCGGACCTACGGCGTCACTCTCGTGAGCGGAGACGGGACCCTGGTGCCCTCCGGCGCCTTTAGCGGCACCGCGGATAGCCCCGTAGAGTGCAACCTCAACGCGCCGCTACTGCGCCAGGACGTCGCGGGGCTCAAGGTCCGCTCGGCCAATGTCGAGTTGATGCTCTACGCCGAGCTCCCCGAAGACGCCCCGAGCGCGGAGCGGAGCCCGTCTCTGGCCGCCCTTTTGTCGCAGGAAGACCCGAGACTGCGGGGGACGCCGCGAAAGCGAGCACATCCGGGCCAGCGGAGTCCCCAACGCCGAGGAGGAACCGGAGAAGGCCGGCTTCCGGGCCGGGGTCGTCCGCGGGAAGGAATCGCCCGGGGACGACAGAGGTCATCAAAGCGTTTTGCGCAGAAGCTGAACCTTTCCGCAAACGCCATCAGCGATCAGCAAGAACACATAAGCCGAATGCTGACGGCGTGGTTCGCGGGTGGTCGATCCTTCCACAAACCGCTACAGTCGGGGCCTCCCGGTGGGGAGGAACAGGTCCTCCTCGTTGTCCTCTCTACCCGACGCCCAGCTGCCGCTTCAACTCCTCCGGTTCGGTCGTCGGGCTCTGGCAAGCGTAGCCCTCGCAGACGTAGGCGGTAGCCCTGCCGTCGCGCATCGGCCGGTCGGCGAGGAGCGGGACGAGCCTGGCCGCCTCCTCGTCGTTCTCGGCGCGGCCCGCGACGACCTTGTCTGGCACGTAGCCAGAGTAGACGACGCCGAGCAGCGCCTGCGTGTCCGCCGCGCCAGGCTCGCCGATTATCGCCACCTCGTATGGCCTGCCGAGGTGGAAGCCCAGCGCCGAGAGCAGGCGTCCGAAGGCTCCGGGGATCTGCGCCATCGCCCCGCTCATGTCCTCGAGTACGGCTTCGGCGTGACGGCGGTAGTCCTCGCGGTCGAGCAGGAGGGCGAGCTTCAGCAGCACCTCGGCGGCGACGGAGTTGCCGGAGGGGGTCGCGTTGTCGTAGACGTTACGCGGGCGGGCGACGAGCCCCTCGTGGTCGGCGGCGGTGTCGTAGAAGGCCCCGCGTCCCTCTTCCCAGAAGAGCCCGAGCATGGCATCGGCGAGGGACGCCGCTTCCCTCAGCCAGCGCGTCTCGAAGGTCGCCTCGTAGAGCGCGACGAGCCCGTCGGCGACGCAGGCGTAGTCCTCGAGATAGCCGTTGAACTTGGCCTGCCCGTCCTTGTACGAGCGACGCAGGCGGCCGTCCACCCTGAGTTTCTCCAGCAGGAAGCCCGCGTTCTTCTCGGCGGCCTCGCGGTAGTCCTCGCGTCCCGAAATCCCGTAGGCCAGGGCGAAGGCGCGGAGCATAAGGCCGTTCCAGGCGGCCAGGACCTTGTCGTCGCGGCCAGGCCTGACGCGCTCGTCGCGCTTCTTCAAGAGCTTCTCGCGGATGCCGCCGATACGCTCCCGTAGCTCCTCCGGCGAGATCCCGAACTCGGCGGCCACGGCCTCGTGGGGGCGGGGGAGGTTGAGGATGTTCTTCCCCTCGAAGTTGCCCCGCTCCGTGACGTCCCAGTAGCGCATCGCCAGCTCGGCCTCTTCGGGCTCCAGGGCGTCTTTGATCTCCCCCGGCGTCCACACGTAGAACTTGCCCTCCTCGCCCTCGGAGTCGGCGTCCTCGGCGGAGTAGAAGCCGCCTTCGGGGCTCGTCATGTCACGCAGGACGTAGTCGAAGGTCTCCTCCGCGATGCGGCGGTAGAAGCCGTCGCCGGTGAGCTGGTACGCCTCCAGGTACAGGCGCGAGAGCAGGGCATTATCGTAGAGCATCTTCTCGAAGTGCGGGACGAGCCAGCGCTCGTCCACCGAGTAGCGGGCGAAGCCGCCGCCGAGGTGGTCGTAGATGCCGCCGTTGGCCATCTGCCGCAGCGTCAGCTCCAGGCCGTTGAGCGCCGCCCGGTCGCCGGTTCGCTTGCCATGGCGCAGCAGGACCTCCAGGTTCGTCGCCTGGGGGAACTTCGGCGCGCCACCGAAGCCGCCGAAGCGCCCGTCGAGCTGCCCGACGAGGGCGGCGGCCGCGTCGTCGAGGAGCTTCTCGGAGAGCTCGCCCCTGGGGACGGAGGCGTCGGTGGCGGCGCGCAGGTACTCGCGCACGTTCTCGGCGCTCTGGAGTACCTCCTCGCGGCGGTTCTCGTAGGCGTCGGCGAGGCCGGCGAGGAGCTGCTTGAACGAGGGCATCCCGTGGCGCGGCTCGGGCGGGAAGTAGGTGCCGCCGTAGAACGGGGCGCCGTCGGCGGTCATGAAGACCGTCATCGGCCAGCCGCCGTGGCGCGTCATGGCCTGCACGGCGGACATGTAGATAGAGTCAACGTCCGGCCGCTCCTCGCGGTCGACCTTGATGTTGACGAAGTGCTCGTTCATCATCTCCGCGGTCGCCTCGTCCTCGAAGGACTCGCGCTCCATCACATGACACCAGTGGCAGGCCGAGTAGCCGACGCTCAGAAGCACGGGCTTATCCTCGGCCCGGGCCTTCTCGAAGGCCTCCTCACTCCACGGGTACCAGTCCACGGGGTTGTCCCTGTGCTGCAAGAGGTACGGGCTGGTCTCTTTCGCCAACCGGTTTGCCATGCGCGCTCCTCCAGTGCTCTTACATAACGTTCTGTTTGTACCCTAACGTATAACACGATCTCCGGACGCCGGTTGGAGCCATCAGCCGTCGCTCTTTAGCCACGAGCTTCTTGTTCTCGGCCCACGTCCGGGACTCACCGAGCGCTACGCCCTCCCGAAACGTCGCTTCTGTCGATTTGCCGTTTGCCACCCCCACCCCCGCTGACCGCTCATTGCCAACCACTATATAGCTTGCGGTTGCCGCAGACCCTGGCGCTTTTCGGGCAACGCACGAACCCCGTTTTTCGGGTTCGGGGGCGGGCGCCAGACGCGGCGTTCCCGCTTCGGTGGGCCAAGCATCACCCTGCGGTCGAAGCTCAGGTCACGGCCCGGCGCGCGAGCATGTATCGTGCAATCCTCCCGGCGGCCCGCGGAGGTTGCTAACCCTTCGTGGAACCCCCCTCCATAGAGCCGCCGGGCATTTTTTCGCGTCGCCGGGCCTGAGCGAATCACGTCGCGCGGGCCGCGTCCGCGGTCGGGTATAAACCTGATTCGCAGGTGGAAACTTTTCCGGCGCTCAGCGAGGGCGCTCCGCAGGCTTTCGGAATCGGCGTCACGACGAGTTCGCCGAGCGGGCGGGCGGGCGCCTGGAGTCCGTGGCGGCGGTGATCGAAGAAGAGGAGCGCCGGATCGGGGACGGCTCGGTCCCCGCGCGCGCCAACGAGATGCGGGACGCGGCGCGCATGATCCAGGACATCGCCGGGGTGGTGACGCGAACCGAGGAGCGCCGTCTTGACGACGCACCCCGGCGGCGGCGAAGCCCGCTCCAGGAGAGGTCGGGCCACTTTTTCGGTTGCGGACGTTTAGGCCCCCGCCTGCCAGGGAATGCTCATTGTTGCAAGGGAAGGCTACGTGAAGGAGGCTGGTTTCTGTAATGTGCTACACGAGCAGGGACTACAAGGCGGAGCAGGAGGCTCGCAGGGCGCGGGAGGAAGCCCGCAGGCGGCAGGAAGAGGCAGCCCGGCGGTCGGAGAAGACCGCGGCTCCCAAACAGAAGGAAAGGGAGCTTATCAGGACCTAGGGAGCCCCTTGGGGACAACCGCATGAAGACGGAGGCTCCGGGGCTCATATCGCCCCGGAGCCTTTGTTACTCTATTCGGTAGGCCGCGAGGAAAGGAGAGAGGCATGAACACGGAAGTGCTACAGAGGACAGCGCGGGAACTGGTAACGGCGGGCCGAGGCATCCTGGCCGCCGACGAGAGCCACGGGACCATAGGGAAGCGCTTCAAGGCGGTGGGCATCGAGTCCACGGAGGAGAGCAGGCGGGCGTACAGGGAGATGCTCTTCACGACGGAGGGCATCGGGGAGTACCTGTCCGGCGTGATCCTCTTCGACGAGACCATCCGCCAGAGCGCCTCCGACGGGACGCTGCTCCTCAAGGTACTCGAAAACCAGGGCGTGATCCCGGGCATCAAGGTGGACAAGAGCACCGTCAGCATGCCGCTCAGGCCGAACGAGAAGTACACCCAGGGCCTCGACGGCCTCGGCGACCGCCTCCCGGAGTACCGGGAGATGGGCGCACGCTTCACCAAGTGGCGGGCGGTCATCACCATCGGCGAGGGCATCCCGTCGCAGGCGTGCGTGGAGGCCAACGCCCGCGCCCTGGCCCTCTACGCCGCGTTCTGCCAGGACGCGGGCCTCGTCCCCATCGTCGAGCCCGAGGTCCTCATAGACGGCGACCACACCATCGATCAGTGCGACCGCGTGACGGAGTGGATGCTCAGGACCACCTTCACGGCCCTCCGCGAGCACGACGTGGACCTCGCAGGCATCCTCCTCAAGCCGAACATGGTCATCTCCGGCAAGGAGGCCAGCGAGCAGGCCGGCGTCGAGGAGGTCGCCCGCTACACCGTCGAGTGCCTGCTGCGCAGCGTGCCCGCGGCGGTGCCCGGCATCGTGTTCCTCTCCGGCGGGCAGACGGACCTGCAGGCCACCCAGCACCTCAACGCCATGAACTCCATGTACGACGATCTGCCGTGGGAGCTCAGCTTCTCCTACGCTCGGGCGCTGCAGCAGAAGCCGATGGAGGTCTGGGGCGGCGACGCGCAGAACGTCGAGGAGGCGCAGAGGATCTTCCTCCACCGCGCCAAGATGAACAGCGCCGCCCGCTCCGGCAGCTACAACCAGGAGATGGAGGACGAAGAGAAGGCGGCGTAGGGAGTCCCCCAGTCGCCCGGTCGGCCAATCTTTAAGCTCGGGAGCGGCCGGTCCCCCTTCCGGGGACCGGCCGCTCCGTCTGTCGGTGCTCGGCCAGGATGCGCCGCGTGGTCCCGGAAGCGTTGCTCGCCGCCGGGTCGCGCCCCAAAGGTTCCTGGCTGGCAGACTATCTGGTGTTGTGCGTTCCGTTTTCCTCGCGGAAGCCGATGTGGATGTGGTCTTCGTGCAGTTCGATCTGGTCTCGTTGCAAAACCCAACCCTCGTCGTGCGAGCGGCCGAGGCGTTCGGTCCAGGCCGTGGGGCCGATGATCTGGTCGGGCCGCTCCTCGGGGGGGAGGCTGGCGAGGACCCAGCCGACGTCCCGCACGCCGGGGTCGTCGCCGTTGCCCTCGATGGGTTTGCCGTCCACGGCCCAAATGTCGACGGCGCGGCCGAAGTAGTGGGTGTTGGGCAACCCCCCGGCCTCGCCGTAGCCGTCGGGGATGACCGGCGTGTCCTCGACGCCCTCCAGGAAGTAGTGGCCGTCCTTGAAGGCGCCCACGCAGATCACGTGCTCGTCCGCAATGACCTTTAGAGCCCGGACGAGGCGCGGGTCCACGATGCCCTCCCTGAGATCCCCCGCCGCCGGCGCGGAGGCGGCGAAGTTGGGGTGATCCAGCAACTCCCTGGCCTCCGGCCTTACGGCCTCCTCGTCGCCCCCGAACAAGTCGCCGAACTCGATCTCCAGACCGTCGAAGCTCCCCGGGCAGCGCGTCGGGGAGGAGATCCGGACACCCTCCTCGCCGAGACGCCCGAGGTTAGCCGCCAGGAGGACGACGAACCCGCACAAGAGCAGCGCGACGAGGAGCGGGGGGATCAGGCGCCGCGTGACAACGTCTCCTCGCGGCTTGCAGAACAGGTTCTCGCGTCCGTCACGCCGCTATTGTACAAGGCGCGGGACGCGCCTCGCGGAGAGTCCCCACGGACGCTCCCTCGCATGGCGCCGCCGGCTCGCCGCGGGCCGTCAGGCTACGAAGTACCAGCCCACGAAGAGCCCGCAGAACATCAGGGAAAAGATCGCGCTAACCGTCACCCAGCCGGCGAGCAGGCGCCGGTCCCCGAGCATCACCCCGAGCACGACGAACAGCGGGAACGCCACGATCAGGTACCGGGGCATGCCCATGAGGGGGTTCGCCTCGGTCCCGAAGAGCGCCGGCACCAGCACGAGCGCGAGGGCATAGACCGCGAGCCCGGCGGGCAGATAGCGCCGCCCGATGCCAACCGCGAGCAGCGCCAGCGCGAGCGCCAGGAAGAGCAGGTTGTAGAGGTAGTTGATCCCGCTCAAAACGTACACCAGCCGTCCGAAGGAGAAGGGCTCGTAGGCGGCCGGGTCGAGCAGAGCGCGCAGGTTCTCCACCGCCCGCCCGATGGTGTTGGCCGGGATGTCCAGAGGACCGGCGAAGGACCTCTCCCATTTGGCCTGCTCGGTGTAGAACAGCAGGGGATCGCCGAACCGGTGCCACAGGTACGCCGCGTAGGCCAGCAGCCCCGAGGGGGCCAGCGCCAGGCAGGCCGCCCGCCAGCCGCGCTCGTCGCGGTGTCGCCACCACTCGAAGGCAAGCGGGACCGCCAGGAACACGCCGACGTTGCGGGTCGCCGCGGCAAGCCCCGCGAGCAAGCAGGCCAGGAGCAGGTCCTCGCGCACCCTCGCGGCCCATAGCGCCCCGGCGGAGAGCATCAGGAACAGGCTCTCCGTGTAGGCCGCGTTGAAAAAGAAGGCGGTCGGGAAGAAGGCGAGCGTCAGAACGGTCCCCTGCGCCGCCCTCGGTCCCCAGCCGTCCTCCGCGATGCGGTAGACGAACCAGAGGGCGACCAGAAACGCCGCCAGGGAGACCAAGACCCCCACGACCGACAGAGCGCCGCGCGAGAGGGGGCCGCCGAGCAACACGGCCGACGCGCGGACCAGGAGGGGGTAGAGCGGGAAGAAAGCCGGGGAGGCGCCGCCGGGCTGCGCGTAACCGTTCTGCGCCACGCTCACGTAGTGCTCCCCGTCGAAGTGCGCCCAGATGCTCAGGGTGCGGAACGGCACGTCCGAGGTTTCGCTCTGGAACGGGTCTATGGGTACGACCCGGACCAGCAGCGCGCCGGCCAACAAGTAGTAGAGGCGGCTGGCCGCGAAGACGACTAGCACGAACTTCCAGGCGGACGAGCGCGCCTTCGCGTCCGGGCCGCCGTCCGCCGAAACCTCCTCCACAAGCGGCATTGTACAGGCGGGTCGGTGGAAAGGTGGCTTGATCCCGTAGCCGCGCGAAGGCGGGGATCGGGGAAGCGGGCAGACTACGAGTTCGCCGCCGCGCTCGTACGTCTCCCGGCCACGCCGAACTACCTCTTCTCTGGTAAACCCGCCCCGCTCCATACTCCCATTACACGCGACCCGTTGACCGAGGAGATACGCCAAGGCGGAGGGTACTGGAGAAACTCCTGTTGAGACAGAGTCGGTCGGGAAAAGGCTATATGCGGGCGGCCCGCACCACCAGCCGCTTCTCGAAGGTCGGTATCGGGGTGCAGGTCTGCAGGCTGACCATGTCCCTGTTCTGGACCTGGCCCATCACCCAGGAGTCGGTCGGGTCCACCACCATGACCTCCGAGACCCTGTAGCGGTACGTCTCGCCGCGGCCCTTGAGCACCACCGCGTCGCCCTCCTTCAGGCGGTCGAGGTGGTAGAAGACGAGGCGGCTGCCCGTGCCTGCGTACCCTATCCGGTGGGCGGCGAGGTACACGTTCCTCTGCGCGCCCCCATCCCAGGGCATCGAGGTCTCCGGGACGTGCGCTATTCCTCTGTTCAGGGCATCCGGGGAATCGGAGTCGAACACCGGCGCGTCGTAGACCTGCAAGGCCGGGATGCTCAGCGTGAGCGCCGCACCTTGGGCCGGGGCGTAGCGGCGTGGCCCGTCGGCGGTGCTGATCTCCTCGCCCGAAGGGGCCTCCCACCCTTCGCCCATCAGGGGCGCGGGGGCGTCGGCCGCCTCCGGGCGTGGTTCCTCAGGCCGCTGTTCGGGCGAAATGGCCTCCTCTCTCGGCTTGGTCGCCGTTGTCGGCTCGGGCGTCGTTTCCGCGAGCGGCTCGGGCTCTGCCCTCGCGGGGCTGTCCCGCAAGGCGAGGAACGCGGTCACCACCCCGGCGAGCAGGAGGGAGACCGACATGGAGATTATCCCGATCCGAAGGAGCACC
>JADDPV010000047.1:0-31199 GCA_016781705.1 Rubrobacter sp. | reverse complement strand
TGGAGGACCGGCGCGCCGTTTGGCGGGCCTCTCGCCGGGGAACGTAGGGGGCGGCCACGGGGCGGGCGGTTGCCCGCGCAGAGCGATCCGGGAGGAGCGAGCCGATGACGGGGGTCTCGAACGCCGCGAAGGCGGCGCACAACCTCGGCCTCGCCGCTTGGTTCGGCGGGACGTTGTTCGGGCAGGCGGCGCTAAACCCGACGGTGAGCCGCATTGGCGACCGGCGGGAGCGCGGGCGCGTGCTGAACGAGTCCTGGGGCCGCTACAACGCGGTGAACTCGGTGGCGCTGGCCGCGGCGTTGCTAACGTGGAGGTTCGGGGGGCTCAAGGACGACGCGGAGCTGAGGGCGCCGGTTCTGGCGCGGGCGAAGGACCTGTCGCTCGGCGGGGCGGCGGTCAACGCGGTCGTCTCCGGCATCCTGGGGGCCAGGATCGCGAAGGAGGGCTCGGGCGGCGCGACGCCAGTCGAGTCGGGGACCGAGCCCGCGCCCGAGACGCCCGAGAAGGCGGCGCGCTCGCAGCGCATGATCTCCTTCTTCGGCTCCGGGTCGCTGGTACTGCTCGCCTGCGTCATCGCGCTCTCCGGCGCGATCGAGTCCTCCGCCGTGAAGCCCCGGGGTGTCCTCTCGCGCCTGCTCACCTGACCGGACCCTCCCGCGGCTCCCGGGGTCGCCCGGGAAGGGCCGTCTCTTAAGGGTTGAGAGCGGCGGCGTTGGCGGCGTCGAAGCTAAACCAGTCGCCGAGCCCGCAGGCCGCGACGCTCGCCAGAACCGCGGGCGAGGGGCTGAGGAGCGTCATATGGGGAGCGTGGAGCCGGGAGCGTATCGCAAGCTCCCGCGTCGTCCTGATGTCGAGGAAGGTCACGCCGGAGAGGTCCACTACTGCCGGGTGCTGGGGCGCCGGAGCCTCGTCCAGGGCTCCGCGCAACCTCTCCAGGTCGTGCAGGTCGAACTCCCCCGAGAGCTCGACCAGCGTGCCGCCCTCGCGCCGCTGTTGAACGCTTATGCCGCTCATCCGCCATCACTCCCCACAAGAACAGGTAGCTTCCTCTTTTACGATACCAACAACTTGGACAACCGGGCGGGCGGTTGCGTTACGGGCGTCGACCCTTTGCGGCGGTCCTCGCGCCTTCCCCCCGGTAGCGCGGGTCTGTTATCTTACCGGGGGGATACCGGCGCGGAGAGGCGGACCTGGGGATTTCGGGCGCGGTTTCCCAGACCCGCGTGGCGGAGGACGCACATACGGATGAACTTCATCGAGGACAATAGACTGCCCCAGAGGGCCGCGGCGGGCGACGTCGGGGCGTTCGCGCGTCTGGTCCGCGAGCACTCGGGACTTGTATACAGAGTAGCGCTCAGAATGCTGGGCGCGGAGCAGGCCCAGGACGCCAGCCAGGAGGTTTGGATCCGGACCTGGCGCAACATAAGTAACTTCCGGGGTGAGAGCGCTTTTGACACCTGGCTCTACAGGGTTACCGTGAACACCTGCCTGAACTTCTTGAAGAAGGAACGGGGCCGGGAGGAGCGCGAGACCGGCGAGGAACCCTTCGCCTACCTCCCGACGCCGCCCGGTGGCGAGGACGACCCCGAGGCCGCGACCCTCGGCCGCGAGCGCATGACCGAGGTCGTCGAGGCGCTCAAGGGCATCCGGGCCGAGCACCGCGCGGCCGTGATCTTGAGGCATATGGAGGGCCTCTCCTACGCCGAGATAGCCCAGATCCTCGGCGTCCCCGACGGCACGGCCAAGGGCTGGGCCTCGCGCGGCCGCGCCTCCCTGCTCCTGATGCTCGTCCCCGATAGCCGCGGCCCGGAGGGCCGCAGGGACGACGACGATGGAGGAGGGCGGTCGTCGTGATGGATGGGGCGCGCATCGAGGTCCTGGAGAGGATCGGGGCATACGCCGCGGGCGAGCTCTCAGGCGAGGAGGCGCGCGAGACGGAGCGCCTGATCCTCTCCGACCCCGAGAGCCGGCACCTGATGGAGACCTACACCCGCATGTTCGTCCTCCTCTCCGTGATGCAGCAGGAGGCGCCGGAGGCGCCCGAGAAGGTGATCAACCACGCTATAAGGCGCGCCTACGCCTCGGCCTTCTTCCGGCAGGCCGAGGAGTTCTTCGGCGGCCTGGGGCGTGCCTACGCGGACGCTTTCTTCTATTATCTGGGCCTGCGAGGCCCCGCGGGCGAGGCCGCGGGCGGATGATCCGGGATGATCTAGGGAGGCGCGAGTGGCGGACACGTTGAACACGATAACGGTGGACTTTGCAGGCGCGGTGACCGAGTTCGTCCCGAGGCTCCTGGGGGCCGCGGTCGTGCTGCTCCTGGCGCTCGTCCTGGCGCTCGTGCTCCGGCGCCTGTCGGCCCGTTTTCTGGAGACCTTCGGGCTCGACGATCTCTTCGAGCGCACCGGCGCCTCCAACGTCCTCTGGCGCCTCGGCTACGAAGGCGGCCCGTCGCGCCTGCTGGGGCTCGTGATCTTCTGGGGCGTCCTGCTCACCGGGGTCGCGGGCACCCTGAGCGTCCTGGGCCTCTCGTCCCTGGAGAACACGATGGACCAGATCGTCAACCTCACCGGCCGGGCTCTGGTGGCGCTGGTCATCCTGATCGGGGGCGTCATGGCCGCCGGCTGGCTGGCCGAGCTCGTCGCCCGCGAGGCCGAGAGCGCGGGCCTGCGCGGCTGGAACGCCTTGCGGCGCGCGGTCTTCGCCGTCGTCCTCGCCGTCACCGGCCTCGTCGCCGCCGGCCAACTCGGCCTCGAAACGTCCGTCCTCGTCCTCTTCGCCATCGTCCTCTTCGCCACGGTCGGCCTCGTGGCGGCCGTGGCCCTGGGCGGCGGCCTCGTCCCCCTCTCCGGCAACATCGCCGCCAGCCGCTACGTCCAGGAAGGCATCGACGTGGGGGACGAGATCTCGGTGGACGGCATCGAAGGCACCGTCGAGGAGCTGAGCCACGCCGCCGTCGTCCTGCGCTCCGAGGACGGCTACCTCTACCGCATCCCTAACCGCACGCTCCTCGAAGGCGTGGTGAGGAAGCGGGCCAGCTAGGCTGTGAAAGGGCGAGAAGATGGCCTACTCAAGGGAGAGAACGGTCGGGAGCGTCTGGCGGCGAGCCGAACCCCAAGAAGCTGACGAAGAACCACTCGCGGTCGAACCCGACGCCCGCCTCGGTGTCGGGCCGCCTGTCGGCAACGCCGTACACACGTCGCGGACGGTCTCGCCTCACGTCAACTCGCTCTCGCAACCGTCAAGGCATCGTGGGTATGCGCGATTGCGCGGGGGTCGGAAGTCCGGGCTGAGGGGTCATAGTTCTCCACTCCCGACTCGCTATCCCCGACTCTCCAGGCCGACCGGCCAAATTCACAACTCGCCGACCGGCTCCGTGTTAAGAACCTATGTGCAGAGTAAATACACGCGGGCGCTTCTTGTCGGGGGCGCTGGCAGGTTCTTTCGTTAGGGAGCGGGACGAAGGTTGGTCGTTGAGAGGAGTATTCGATGAGAAGGCCGAAGCCGCCGGTTGGGGATCCGGCACACGACGTTCTTGGGTACGAGCGGCAGCCGCTCGACGCCGTTTTTCGGCCTGAGTCGGTGGCGGTCGTCGGGGCGACCGAGCGGCCGGGGAGCGTCGGGCGCACGATCTTGTGGAACCTCATAAGCAACCCGTTCGGTGGGACGGTCTTCCCCGTCAACTCGCGGCGCTCCAGCGTCCTGGGCGTCAAGTCCTACCCGAGCCTCGCCGAGCTCCCAGAGCGGGTGGACCTCGCCGTAGTCGTCGCGCCGGCGCAGAGCGTGCCCGGGATCATCGAGGAGTGCGTCCAGGAAGGGATACCGGCCGCGATCATCGTCTCCGCCGGCTTCCGCGAGACCGGGCCCGAAGGCGCGGCGCTCGAGGAGCGGGTGCTGGAGATAGCGCGGCGCGGCAGGATGCGCCTCATGGGACCCAACTGCCTCGGCGTCATGAGCCCGGTCACCGGCCTCAACGCCACCTTCGCGGGGGCGATGGCGAACCCCGGCAACGTCGCGTTCCTCAGCCAGAGCGGGGCGTTGCTCACGGCGATCCTGGACTGGAGCTTCCGCGAAAACGTCGGCTTCTCGCACTTCGTGTCTGTCGGCTCGATGCTCGACGTCGACTGGGGAGACTTGATCTACTACCTCGGCGACGACCCGAAGACCAAGAGCATCGTCGCCTACATGGAGTCTATCGGCGACGCTCGCTCTTTCCTCTCGGCCGCCCGCGAGGTCGCCATGACCAAGCCCATCATCGTCATCAAGGCGGGCCGCACCGAGGCCGCCGGGAAGGTCGCCCAGTCGCACACGGGTTCGCTCACCGGCAGCGACGAGGTCCTGGACGCGGCGTTCGCGCGCAGCGGTGTGTTGCGCGTCGACAGCATCTCCGACCTCTTCTACATGGCGGAGGTCCTGGGTAAGCAGCCGCGCCCCCGTGGCCCGCGCCTCACCGTCGTCACGAACGCCGGCGGCCCCGGCGTCCTCGCCACCGACGCCCTGATCGGGGAAGGCGGAGAGCTGGCGGAGCTCTCCCGGGGGACTGTGGAGGAGCTGAACGGCTTCCTCCCCGCCGCCTGGAGTAGTGGCAACCCCATAGACGTCCTCGGCGACGCCAAGCCCGATCGCTATGCAAAGACCCTGAAGGTCGTCTCCAAAGACCCGGAGAGCGACGGTCTGCTCGTCGTCCTCACCCCGCAGGACATGACCGACCCCGCCGGCACCGCCGAGGCGCTCGTGCAGGCCAGGGCCGAAGCCGGGGTGGGCAAGAGGCGCAAGCCGGTTTTGGCGAGCTGGATGGGCGGACCCGGAGTCTCCGCGGGGGTCGAGGCGCTCAACAGGGCCGGCATCCCGACCTTCGACTACCCGGACGCCGCGGCCCGCGTCTTCGCCAACATGTGGCGCTACACCTACAACCTGCGCGCCATCTACGAGACCCCCGATCTCGCCGACGAGGTTGACGGGGAAGGCCCGGACCGCGAGAAGGTCGAGGCGATAATCGCCGCCGCCCGCGACGAGGGCCGCGACCTCCTCACCGAGTACGAGGCGAAGGGTATCCTGGCCGCCTACGGCATCCCGACCGTCGAGACGAGAGCGGCTGCGAGCCCCGAAGAGGCCGTCGAGGCGGCGGACGAGATAGGCTACCCCGTCGTCCTCAAACTCCACTCGAAGACCGTCACCCACAAGACCGACGTCGGCGGCGTGAAGCTGGACCTGCCCGACGCCGGCGCGGTGCGGGCGGCGTTCGGGGAGATCGAGGCGTCGCTACGCGAGAAGGCCGGCGAGGGGCACTTCGATGGGGTCACGGTGCAGCCGATGGTGAACCTCGACGGTTACGAGCTCATCGTCGGCAGCAGCATAGACCCGCAGTTCGGGCCGGTGCTGCTCTTCGGGTCGGGCGGCGAGCTCGTCGAGGTGTACAAGGACCGCTCCCTCGCGCTGCCGCCCCTCACCACGACCCTCGCCCGCCGCACGATGGAGCGCACCCGCGTCTATGAAGCCCTCAAGGGCGTGCGGGGCCGCGCGCCGGTGGACCTGGCGAGTTTGGAGAAGCTCTTCGTGCGCTTCTCGCACCTCGTCGTGGAGCAACCCTGGATCCGGGAACTGGACATCAACCCCCTGCTCGCCCCCCCCGGCGGAGGCCGGGGCGAAGGTCTCCTCGCCCTCGACGCCCGCGTCGTCCTGCACGACAGCGACACCGGCGAGGCGGACCTGCCTCGGCCCGCCGTGCGGCCCTACCCCACCCAGTACGTGAGCCGGGCCGAGCTGAAGAACGGTACGCCCGTGACCGTGCGCCCCATACGGCCCGAGGACGAGCCCCTGATGGTCGGGTTCCACGAGGGGCTCTCCGACCAGAGCGTATACATGCGCTACTTCCACGCGATGAACCTCGACCAGCGAACCGCCCACGAGCGCCTCACGCGCATCTGCTTCATAGACTACGACCGGGAGATGGCCCTCGTCGCCGAGCGGAGGGACCCCGAAACCGGGGAGCGCGACATCCTGGGCGTCGGACGCCTCAGCCGCGACCACGCCGCGCCCGCGGAGGCCGAGTTCTCCGTGCTGGTCGGCGACCGTTACCAGCGCCAGGGCCTGGGCACCGTACTCCTGAACAGGCTGCTCGAGGTCGGGCGCGAGGAAGGCTTCGCCCGCATCACCGCCACCATCCTCCCCGGCAACCGGCCCATGCAGAAGGTCAGCCGCGCCGCCGGTTTCCACCTGCACCACGACCCCGAGGAGGGCGCCGTCAAGGCCGACCTCGACCTCCTGCAACCCGCAGCGTCATAGAAGGAGAGAGCCATGCTGGCGCAAGACGAAGCGCCCGGAGCGAAAGCCGCGGGCGCTCTCGACTACGGTCCTGGTGTCCCTGGCTAGACGGTGAGCTGGCGCTCGATCTGGGTTACCTTGCAGCGCTCCACCGCCAGGTTCGCCGTCTACTTGCTCAGCACACCGTAGAGGAACAGGCTCTCGTCGCGCTCGAGGACCCGGATCAGGCGATACTGCGTGATCGGCGTGATGAGGGTATCCTCGAGCTTGTCGTCGAGGCCCACGGCCGCGTTGCCCACCACCGCCACGTCCAGGCTCACCCCACCGCCGGTCGCGCCGGGTGCCCTCCCGCTCTGCCAGCCCACGAGGGCGGCGCCGAGCGCGCCCTCCAGCCTCATCGCCTCCTGCTGCCGGGGCCCGTACCTTCTCGGTATCAGCCTCCCGGCATCTTTCGCGACACGACTATTGCCGGCATAAGCGGCGAGAACCCCTAATCTCCCGGCCGAAGCGCCCGGTCCCGCCATCACCCGTACGGAAACCTCGCCTCTTGTCCCCCTCCCTCACCCTACAAGCTTTCGCCATTCTCCCTGGTGGATCGTGAACACCGCACCGATTTTATGTACGCTATTTCACGAGAAGTGTCAAATTTCGTTGGGAAGGTGCTGCTAGACTGCGGGCCATGGACGGGACCGGCAAGGGAGCCAGAGCGGACGTGGTGGGGAGCCTGCTCCGCCCATCGTGGCTCAAGGAGGCCCGCGAGCGCCGCGTCGCAGAGGACATCTCGAAGGCGGAGTTCAAGCGGATCGAGGACAGGGCCGTTGACGAGGCCGTCCGGCTGCAGGAGGACGCGGGCCTCGCGGTGGTCACTGACGGCGAGATGCGCCGCGAGTCGTTCCAGAGCCAGCTCACCGAGTCCGTCGAGGGCTTCGGGGGACACACGATCGACGCCTTTCTCTGGGGCGACTGGCGCGGCGGCGAGGAGGTCGGCGACAGGTCCTTCGCCCGGCCGGAGGACCTGGGCGTCGTCGGCAAGCTCCGCCGCAAGCGCCACCTCTCCGTCGAGGAGTTCGTGTACCTGAGGGGCCGGACCACCGTTACGCCCAAGGTCACGCTCCCCAGCCCGAGCCTCTTCGCCAACTTCTGGTCGCCGGAGCTTTCGACCACAGCCTACCCGACGCTCGACGCCTTCCTGGAAGACGTGGCCGAGATCCTGCGCGAAGAAGTCGAGGAGCTGGTCAGGCTCGGGGCGACGTACATCCAGCTGGACGCGCCCCAGTACCCCCTGCTCCTCGAGGACCGGACCCGGCGCTTCTACGAGGAGCGCGGCTGGCCCCTCTCGCGCTGGCTCTCGCGCGGCGTCGAGCTCGACAACCACGTCGTGTCTGGGGGCCGCCCCGGCGACGATGTCACCTTCGGCTTCCACCTGTGCCGGGGCAACCAGGGGAGCCGCTGGCTCTCCTCCGGCTCCTACGAGACGATAGCGCAGGGGATCTTCGGCGGCATCGACGCCGACCGGCTCCTCCTGGAGTACGACGACGAACGCTCGGGCGGCTTCGAACCCCTCCGCCACGTCCCGGAAGAGAAGACCGTCGTCCTCGGCCTCGTCACCACGAAGACCGCGCGGCGAGAGACGGTGGACGAGCTCGAAGCCCGCGTCCGCGAGGCCGCCCGCCACTTCCCCCTCGAAAACCTCGCCGTGAGCCCCCAGTGCGGCTTCTCGACCTCCATCGTCGGCAACGCCGTGACCGTTGAAGACGAACGCCGCAAGCTCCACACCCTCGCCGAAACAGCCGCCAAGATCTGGGGCTGAAGCAAGCCAGCCGGCCAGCACTTCAGCTCGCTAGCCTCCCCATCCTCCTTACCGCCAACCACTCCCGATAACCGCCGCAACCCCGCCCCCGGCACCCCGAACCCGCCGCCCTGCCGCGAACGCTTCCCAATAATCAATAATAAGAACTGATCTTGATTCTTGGCAGGATGTACGTAGAATAACGAGAGGGAGTTTTATCCTGTTGGTTGGGAGCTTTGGAGATCGTGGGAGGAAATTTGGCGGCGTTGATGGAGAGGTTGGGGCTTGGGGGTCGGGAGATGACGGCTTCCGGGCACAGTAAGGACTTCGTGCTGAAGGTAGTTCAGCCGAGTCTGGTGGGGTTGATGGACGGTTCGGTCTCGACGCTGGCGCCGCTCTTTGCGACGGCGTTCGCGACCGGGGATCCGCGGATAGCGTTCTTGGTGGGGCTGGCGGCGGCGGTGGGGGCGGCGATCAGCATGGGCTTCTCGGAGGGGCTCTCGGACGACGGCTCGTTAACCGGGCGGGGGCATCCCATCATGCGGGGTGTGATCACGGGCGCCGCGACGTTCGTGGGGGGCATCCTGCACACCCTGCCCTTCCTGCTGCCGCAGGTCTCGGCCGCGCTCTACGTGGCCTCCGGGGTGGTCGGTATCGAGCTGTTGGCGATCTCCTTCATCCGCTACCGCTACTTCGAGATGAGCTTCGTCGTCTCGGCGCTGCAGGTGATCCTAGGCGGCGCGCTGGTCTTCGCCTCCGGCGTCCTCATCGGCAGCGCGTAAGACCGAATCTTTCCCGAAAGCCCAAGCGCCAGCTTCAGCCCGAGCGATTAATGTCGAGAGAGTAGTAGACGAGCCTGTTAGGGGTTGCGGAGGTAAGAATGTTCGGTGATAAGCAGCTTCATAAAGTGGGACACGACGAGCTCAAGACTTTTCTTGAGGAGAGGCGGGAGGAAGGCGTCCGGCTCGACTACAAGGAGGGTTGGACGGAGAGGATCATCGAGACAGCCTGCGCTTTCGCCAATACCTACGGCGGGTACCTATTGTACGGGGTGAAGGAGGTGCGTCAGGCCAATAGACCGAACCAACTGGATCCGGAGGACGTGCCCGGCATAGACTTCTCCAGAGGGGATCCGGCGGCCAGCCTCCGCAGCAGGATACTGGACAACATACGCCCTGCCGTGGAACCCGAAATCCGGTCGATCCCTCTGGAAGGATCGAAGGACATGGGGGTGTTGGTGGTCAGGATCGAGGAAAGTCCGGATGCCCCACACGAGGTCTTAATACCCGGCGCCACCAGGATACCGGTACGCAGGGCCGACACGACGGTGTCCGCGAGCCTGGACGAGATCGAGCGGCTTATCCATAGACGAGATGGCCTGCGCGCTGAGAGCATAAGAGCGGCCGACGTCGAGTTTTTCGGCGACAGGTTTGGCGGGCCGCCCAACGGGTACGGGGAGCGGCGCGCGCCCCCAACGGTGGGTGTGGCTATCCGACCGAGCAGGATCAGCGGCTTGCGCTTCACCTTCGACTCGACAGTCGACCAGAGAATAAGAGAGACGGCTCTTCGGCACGGAATAGGCAACGATCTGCGGCCCAGGCCTACGCCCTACGGCCTCGTGATGGAAGATCTCGAGGACGGCATCCCAAGCGTAAGAATAGAGATCCATAAAGACGGCACGATCCTCGGCGGCCGAGTGCTCGACGCGGAGGGGAACTGGGTATCCTCGGGACCAGAGGAAAGGACCGTTGAAGAGAAGCGGCTACACTTCGGCGAGATCGCCGCATCGTTATGCGCCATAATCCGATTTGCAGCCCAAATCTACGCTTTGAAGAGGCCCGGGGTCGAGATGGAGATACGGTTTGGCCTCGCGAACTGTCAGGGACACAAAACTACTATTCCTGTGCAATCTCCTTTTCGATCCTATCCGGGTGAGATACCGGGTAGCCCCTTCTACCAGCAACCCATCACCCAGGGCATCGCCGTGAGAACTGAGTGGCAAGTGGGAAATGCGATCGATGAGGATGTGCTAGGACTGATACGTGAGGTCAGCCGACTTTTCCAAATCAGCGCCCCCGACGACCGCTTGCGTTACTACCTCAGATAAAGACATGGCCTCGCCGTCCGACAGGCAACACGGACGGCGGGGCACATAGGCCTTCTTAGCACATCTTAGCTGCTGGGCGGCTCGTAGAGCTGGAGGTCGTTGCCGTCCGGGTCCTTGAAGGTCACGACGCGGCCCCATTCGTGTTCGGAGATCCCCGCCGGGAACTCGACGCCGCGACCCTTGAGGTCCTCGATGGCGCTCTCCAGGCTTCCCTCCGGCTGGAAGGCCACGACCGGACCGCCGCCGGGCTGCGTCCCCTGGGGCTCGCGGCCGTTGAGCCCGATACGCACGCCGTTGGCGTCCACCTCCGCCCACGGACCGTCCCGCTTGGCCACCGGGAGCCCCAGCGTGTTCTCGTAGAAGTCCACCGCCCGATCCGTATCCCGCACCGGCACCCAGACGTTCGCGACACCCATGGCCATGCCCTTCCTCCTTCTCTCGGAACTCACGAGTCGAATAAGTACCCGCCGGGACGGCAGGCGAACCCTGGGCGAAGAGCGTCAGGCGAAAAGCTCCCGGAAACGGGCAACGACCCTCTCCTCGACCTCAACCAGGGGGACCTCGGCGTCGAGCTCGCGAGCGAGGCTGGTCACGCCATGCTCCCTTATGCCGCAGGGCGTTATGCGGTCGAACCAGGAGAGATCGGTCTTCACATTCAGGGCGAAGCCGTGGGAGGTGACGCGTCCGCTGGAGAACTTCACGCCGATGGCGGCGATCTTGGCGCCGTTCGTCCACACGCCGGTGTAGTCGGGGTGACGCCCCGCTTCGAGGCCGTAGTCCGCGAGGACTCGTATGAGGACCTCCTCCAGGTCCCTGAGGTACCCGTGCGTGTCGAGCTTCTTCAGGCGCAGGATAGGGTAGCCGACGAGCTGGCCCGGGCCGTGGAAGGTCGCGTCGCCGCCCCGGTCGCTCCAGAACACCTCCGCCCCCAAAGACCGCAGGTACTCCTCCCCCGCCCCGAGGTTCCCGGCGTCCTTCGCCGCCCGGCCCACCGTGTAGACCGGCGGGTGCTCCAGGAGCAGGAGGGTGTCCGGGACGTCGTCGCGCTTGCGCAGCCGGACGAGCCCCTTTTGCATCTCCCACGCCTCCGCGTACGGTGTGAGGCCCGGCAGCCGCCGGACCTCCAGAGAGGCGGTGCGCTTCTCCAACTCCACGCGGCGTGGCCTAGACGCTCGCGGCGCTGTGGGTGGAGCCTCTGGCGTCGGCGGTCTGCTCGTGGGCGTGGTAGGAGCTGCGCACCAGCGGCCCGCTCTCGACGTGCTTGAAGCCCAGGGTGTCCAGGCCATAGCGGCGCAGGAGGGCGAACTCCTTGGGGGCGTAGTAGCGGCTCATCGGCAGGTGGTCCTCGGTCGGGCGGAGGTACTGGCCGATGGTGAGGATGTCCACGTCGTGCTCGCGCAGGTCGCGCATGGTCTGGTGGATCTCCTCCTCCACCTCGCCCAGGCCGACCATGAACCCGCTCTTGGTCAACCCTTCCGGGTTCAGCTCCTTCGCGTAGCGCAAGACCTCCAGCGAGCGGGCGTACTTCGCCTGCGGACGCACCGCCGGGTAGAGCCGGGGCACGGTCTCGATGTTGTGGTTGAACGTGTCGGGGCGGGCGGCGATGACCGTCTCTATGGCGTCGCGGTCGCCCTTGAAGTCCGGGGTGAGGACCTCGACGGCGCATCCCGGCATCTGTTCGCGGATCGCCCGGATCGTGGCCGCGAAGATCGAGGCGCCCCCATCGGGCAACTCGTCCCGGTTCACCGACGTGATGACGGCGTGCCTGAGCTCCATCTTCCTCGCCGCCTCGGCGACCCTCTTCGGCTCTTCCAGGTCGAGCGTGAGGGGCTTGCCGGTGAGTACGGCGCAGAAGCCGCAAGAGCGGGTGCAGACGTTGCCGAGGATCATGAACGTGGCGGTGCGGTTGTTCCAGCACTCCCCGATGTTCGGGCAACGAGCCTCCTCGCACACGGTGTGCAACGAGAGCCCGCGCATCGTCTCCTTGATGTCCCGGTATCCCTCGCCGCCCGGCACCTTCGCCTTGAGCCAGGAAGGGCGGCCGTGGCCGTCGGGCGCTTTACGGCGCTGGAAGGGCAGGTACTCCGTCGGGACTCCGTCCGGGGGCGGAGCCACGGGCCGGTCCTCCCAACGGTGGCGCACCGTGAAGGTACGCGCCCCGTTCTCCAGGACGTTGAGCATGACCTTTCTTCTGCGAGCCACTGCCACTCTGCTACCTCCTTTGCGATCCGCACCCTATACTACCGCACCCGAGGGGGCCGTACCGTCTCCCGGATCGCAGACAGGGGCAAGAGCGTGGTCCCCCACCCGCGACTCGAAGCGTAGCCGCCGTACTCGAACCCGTCGCCACGGAACACCACGTAACTTTCCTTATCCCCCGGGTAATTGGGATCGTAGACGTACAGGCGCCGCTCCTCGCCCGCATCCTCGACCCGGTACGGCGCGACGGCGTGCGCCCCCAGGAGACACGAAAGGAACCGCCGGTTCGGGGCGGGACCGAAGCAGAGCACGTGCGGGTCCGGGCTCTCGCCCGGCAGCCGGAGGCGGTCCAGGACGCCCTCCGGCCTCCCGCCGCGGGCGCGAAGCCAGTCCCGGACGGCGGCGAGGACGCAGCGCGGCCACAGTTGCCGGGCGTGGTAGCTTTGGATGGTCCTCAACAGGTCCGGCGTCGGGTGGAGAGCGGCGAGGGCGTAGGGAGAGGTCGGGCGGGCGTGGTTCGCGAGCGCCGCGGCGGCCATACCGAAGCACAGGCCACTCCCGTACAAAAAGGCGTCGAGCCGGCGGAGGAGCGCGCCCCCGCCGGTCCTGTCGGGCACCATCCCCACCGGGTTGCGGAAGCCGAAGCCGTCGCGGGCGGGGTCGAATCTGTAGGTTTCAGGCTTCAGGTATCAGCCGTCAGGTCTTGACGTGCCACTCGCACCCTGGCTAGCGCTTCGCGCGACGGCTCCCGACGTGACGTTCCGGGCAGAAGGTGCACCAAGCGCCACGAGGCCGCGAGGTGCACCTTTTGCTGAGCCTGAAGCCCGATGCCTAGAAATGGATCGCGTGCCCGTCCACGGCCATCGAGGCCTCTGCTACGACCTCTGCGAGGGACGGGTGGGCGTGGATGGCCATCCCGATCTCCCCCGGCGTTCCTTCCACGAGCTTCGCGAAGACGCCCTCGGCGATCAGGTCCGTCACCTTGGGCCCTATGGCGTGCATCCCGAGGATGAGGTCGGTATCGGCGTCGGCCACCACCTTGAAGAAGCCGTTTGGCTCGCCCTCGATGAGTGCCTTGCCGATGGCCATGAAGGGGAACTTCGACTCCTTGACCTCGTAGCCCTGCTCCTCGGCCTCAGCCCTGGTGAGCCCGAACGAGGCGATCTCGGGCCTGCAGAAGGTCACGCGCGGGACGAGGTTCTGGTCCATGGGCATCGGGTTCTCGCCGGCCATGTGCTCGACGGCGATGATGCCCTCGTGACTGGCGGCGTGGGCGAGCAGGTAGCCACCAACCACGTCCCCCGCCGCGTACACGCCGTCCTCGGCCGTTCGCCCGAACTCGTCCACCTTGATCATGCCCCGGTCGGTAACCTCGACGTTGGTGGCTTCGAGGTTGAGGCCCTCGGTCACGGCCCTGCGCCCGACGGCGACCACGAGCGCCTCGGCTTCGAGGGTGTCTCCTCCATCGGCCTCGCCGGTCGGCGCGTCCCCGCCGCCGTAGGAGGCGCCTGTGCCCGCGGTTTTCTCCTTCTCGCCGGACCCGGCGCTCGCGACCTTGATCCTCATGCCGCCGTCGGTCTTCTCGAGGCTCCCGGGGTCGGCCTTCGTGCCGGTCAAGATCCGGATGCCGCGGCCCTCGAACTCCTTCTGTAGGGTTTTGGAGATGTCGGGATCCTCCAAGGGGACGATGCGGTCGAGGAGCTCGACGATGGTGACTTCGGTGCCGAAGTCGTTGTACATGCTGGCGAACTCGACGCCCACCGCCCCGCTTCCGAGGACGATGACGGACTTCGGGTAGTCCTCGTTGTTCGTCACGATGTTGTCGCTCGAGATGACCCTCTCGCCGTCGAACTCCAGCCCCGGCAGGGTGCTGACCGCGCTCCCCGTGGAGATCAGGACGTAGTCGGCCTCGAGCTCTTGCGTCTCGCCGTCGTTGCCGTCCACCTTTATCCTCTTGGGCTCCACGAAGGAGCCGGTGCCGTTGTAGACGGTGACCTTGTTCTTCTTCATCAGGCCTTGAACGCCTCGCCTAAGCTGATTGACGACCTGCTCGCGGCGTTTGGCGGCCTGCTCGTAGTTGAGATCGACGTCCTTGATCTTGACCCCGAACTCCGCGCCGTTCTTGGCGTTGTGGAGCATCGCGGCGGTCTGCAGGAGCGCCTTCGTTGGGATGCAGCCGACGTTCAGGCACGTACCCCCGAGGTGCCCCCCCTCCCGCTTCTCGATGAGGGCCACCTTCATGCCGAGCTGGCTCGCCCTGATCGCGGGGACATACCCGGCGTTGCCACCGCCGATAACCACGAGATCGACTTTCTCCGCCACCCTTTTTCTCCTCTCTGTATGCTTACCCCAATGTTAACTCTTTTTCCCCCTCGGGGCCACTTTCACGCTGGCAGGCGGGACAGAAGTGCGTCGGGCGTCCTCCGACCTTCTCCCGAACGACCTTGCCCCCGCACACCGGGCAGGGCTCGCCGGTCTTCTCGAAGACCCGCAGGTGGCTCTGGTGCTCTCCGGCCCGGTTGAGCACGTCCCGGTACAGGCGCACGGTCGTCCCCCGATGCTCGGTCCCGGCCGCGAGGTTCTCGCGGATCGCCGCATGAAGCCTCCCCCACTCCTCGTCGGAGAGCGTGTTGGCCTTGCGACGGGGGTGCAGCCTGGCGTCGTAGAGGATCTCGTCCACGTAGATGTTGCCTATGCCGGAGACGACCTTCTGGTCCAGCAACAGCGGCTTTATCTGGGCCCTGCGGGGGGAGAGGGTCTCGCGAAGGTATTGCGCGCCGTTCTCCTCGAACCACCCATCGAGCGGCTCCGGCCCGAGGGTAGAGAGCCGCCCCTCGAGCTCCTCCCGGTCGAGCAACCTGGCGCGGCTGAACTCCGTCTGGTCCCGCAGGAACAGCCGTCGCTCCGCGTCGAGGTGGAGCAGGAGCATGAGGTTCTTTTGGGGTTCTTCCACCGGCGGCACGAGGAGGAGCTGCCCCCCGATCTTGAGCTGAAAGACCAGAGCATCGCCGGAGTCGAGCTCGACGATGAGGTGCTTGGCCCGGCGGCGAGCGCCGATGATCTGCGTCCCCTCCAGCCGCCGGACGAACTCCCCGGGAGAGGGCTGCTCGACCAAATTCGGGTAGAGCACCTCCGCTTTCTCGACCCTCGCGCCGAGGACCAGCTCGCGTAGGTCTTCTTTTATGGTCTCGACCTCGGGCAACTCGGGCATACGCCTCGTTATACCCCGCTGCCGAAGCTTTAGGCGGGCCCGTTCGAAACCTTCCACACGGCTGCCCCTGAAAGGGTGCTTTGCTTCTTCACGGCGGGGTACAGGACATTGATCCCGCATCGAACCGGGACAAACATCCCGGTTCGATGCAAGACGCAAGACGATCATGAAAGCGGTGTCGCTCCGCGAGGGCAGAGTTTCCCCGCCCCCACCACCGGTTCGCGGGAATCTTCTTTCGTCGTCTCTACCTCGGGGAGGCTCACTTGCAGCGATACTCGTATTACGCCTCTCTCTTGCCTCCCGCCGACACTTTCTGTGACCTGGGGACGGGACGGGTGGTCGCGGCGACCACCCGTCCCATGCAATATTCCTCAGTCACTTCGTCCTGAGGTCCGAAGGGGTTACCGGACGCCACGTCGAGGTCGCTATCGCCGTCCAGGTCGTCGAGGACGACATCGGCCGTGCTCCCGTTGCCGGTCGAGGTGGAGTTGACGCCGAAGCCGCCGCTGCCGTCACTGAGCAACAGCGCGACGTCGGCGCCGTAGCGGGCGACGGCCATGTCCTTGTCGCCGTCCCCGGCGACGGAGATCTCCCCCGCAGTGTTGCCCAAGCCGTAGGATGCGGACGCACCGAACTCACCCGTGCCGTCGCCGAGGACCACGGTCACCGTGCCGGAGGCCGACCCGCTCGAGCCCGGGGACCACGCGGACTCCACGATGGCGTCGAGCTTGCCGTCCGCGTCCACGTCGGCGAGGGTCAGCGCCCCCCGGGGTTCGTCCCACCGTCGCGATACCCGGTCGTCGGGTCTGCGAAGCCGCCCATCCCGTCGCCCAGCGATATACGGACTCCTGCCGAATGGTGTTGCCGTTGCCGGCATATGCCGTCGGCGTTCATGTTGCCCATCATCGCCAGCGTGTCGAGGTTCGTGTGGGGCGGCGCGGGGTCGGTGATCCGGAGAAGTTCCGCAGCGCGACCACCGCTACCTTCTTCGCCCCGCGAAGCCCTTCGTTGGGTCCTCCAGGAAACAGGTGCACGCTCGTGTCTCTCCTTTTCGTACCGGCGGTCCAGGGCTTCGATCCCGTCCAGAGACTTTCTCGAAGTTCCGCCGGCATCTTGCCTCGACCCGCGAGAGCTGGTAATCGGACGTTCATCCCATGCCACATTGGGACGTATGTCCTGGGGTGAGCCTCGACGTGCGCGTGGTCAGCAACCTGAAGCGCGGCATAAGCCGGGCACCTTATCTATCTGAGCACCGTCCGGCGATTCGCCGGTGCTTGGGACTCTCTGTTTGGGGCTCTCCGAGGAGGATCGGGCGGAGCTATCGGCTTCCGCGCTATCCCGACGAGCCCCGTACGCGGGGCCAGCCGGCGGCGGTCGCAGGTGGCTTTCCCGGCGCGGCCCCCTCGAAGCGCCCGGTGGCCCGCGGGGAGGAGTTGGGCAGGGTTCCGGGCGCGCTGGAGGCGGCGATCGCTGGCAAGGCCGCCACCGGACGGATGGTGTTGCTGTCAGGGGAGCCGGACATAGGCAAGACGCAGCTGACGCAGGAGGTCAATGGCGAGGCCCGGGAGAGCGGTTTCCTCGTAGCTGCCGGGCGCTGCTACAAAGCGCAAGACGCCTCACGTTCACGAAGAGAGCCCGAGCCAAGCACGGGAGCGGCTCTCCGCGGCGCTGCCTATCTTCCGCCGCGTAGGGGAGAATGGAGACGCCGAGCAGGCGCTCGAGGAGCTGGATCGAACCTTAACCGGGCATACCGGCGCAGCGAGGCAAGCCTCGCACCGTCTCAAACACCCGGCGTAGCGGGAAGAGGATCGCCCGAGACCGGGACCGGCTCCCTGTAGACGGCCCTGTAGAGGCCATCGAGCATCACGAAGCGGGCGTCGAGGGAGGCGAGGGTGCCTTCCCTGACCTTGTTCTGGCCTTCCTCGCTCTCGGCGTAGGGAGCGACGGCCTCCATCATGATGCGGGCGTGGGTCACGTCCATCGTTACGTGGCTCGTGAAGATTTCGAGCGTGCCGGCGGGGAGGCCCGTGGCCTTCTTCAAGCCCTCGCTGAGGCGGACGTAGATCGGGGGGACCGGCCACTCGCTCGCCGGTCCCAGAGCCCCCAGGCCGAGCCTGAAGTCCGGGTGGCGCGTCAACTCCCGGTGCCGGCTGATGTACAGCTCTATCTCCGGGAGCGTCGGCGGAGCCTCCCACTCCTCCTGGCCGATGTCGAGGGCTCTCAGAAAGCGCCTGTAGAGCGCGGGGTGCGTCTCGTCGGGGTTCAGGTGACCGTACTCGTCGAAGAGAACCTCGGCGAGGGTGAGTTGTAGCCCCTCGTCGTGACCGCAGTTGGAGATCAGGGCGGCCAGATAGAGGCGGCTAACGCGGACGTGGCGATAGTACTGGATGGCGAACGTCCTCACGCCCTCCTCGCTCGCGTCCCCGTCCCCGAACCGCTCCAGGAACGGATGCGTGAGCGTGGGGTGCCCGATCACCTCCCGCTTGAGCCGCGCCAGAAACCCTTTAGAATCCACTTACGCCTCCTGCCCGTCGCCTGTGACCAGAGCTTACCAGCTAGCCAGCCTGTCAGCCGGCCGGCAAGAAGGTGCGCCTCGAAATTTATGCGCCTGACGCAACTTGCACCCAAGCGTCGAGTCTTGGCCGTTGCGCAAAGCGCGAGCCGGTACGCTTCACACGCCGTCAGAATCCGAAGTGTCGACGGCTAAAACACTCTATTTGCAGGAAATTCGGTGCTGCAAACGCTCGTTCTCGCGGTATAATCTTTGCATGGCGGAGGTCAGAAGGAACACGAGACAGGACTGGCTCAGCGTCCCGCGGCGGCGGGAGGATGAGAGGTTAGACCCGCACGTTTACAAGCGCGGGGTCAACGGCCTCACCGTCGAGGAGGCCACCTCACGAGCGTACCCGCGGGTGATGGAGATCCTGCGGCGGAGCGGGGAGGAGTACTCGCAGTTCGAGGGGCGGCTCGTCCGGCAGACGATAAGGGCGTGCCTCATCTCGCAGGTGTCGCGGGCGAACCTCTACCGCATCGCGGGCATCCTGGTCGCCGACCGGCGCGACGAGGGCGCGCACCTCGGCCACTCGCTCGCCCTCGCCTACGTGGCGGCCCTGCGGAAAGCCTTCTTGCCGGGCCTCTCCGCCGGCGAGCGGGTCGAGACGCCCTTCGGTCCCGGCGAGGTCCGCTACGTCTCCGGCGACGGCATGGATGCCGCGGTCGCGCTAGACGGCGGCGGCGCGGCCCGCGAGGTCTGGCTCCCGGCCGCCCATCTGCTGCGCGAGAACGAGGAACCCGAGCACAGGGCCGCCTCCTAGATGCCTCGCGCCCGGCGCCTCGTACCGGGCCGTTCGGGGTAAACTCACGGGCGACGTGGGAGCTAGAGAGGGTGGATTCGGGGTGCGGGCTTCTAAGGCGAGGGTGATCTGCAACCCCTCCTCCGGCGGCGGGGGCTACGATCCGGACGAGGTGCGCAGGGAGCTGGACGGGTTCGAGGTCGAGTGGGTCGAGACCGGGAGCCCGGAAGACGCCGTGGAGGCCGCCCAGGATTGGCGTGAGGGGTTGCTCATCGTCGTCGGGGGCGACGGCACCATCAACGACGTCGTGAACGGGCTGGGGAAGGCCGGGTTCCCGGAGGGCGTCACGCTGGCGATACTGCCTACCGGCACCGGCAACGATCTGGCGGCGACGCTCGCGATCCCCGAGGATCCCGACGCGGCGGAGGACGTCATCCGGCAGAACCGCGTGCGGACGCTCGACGTGGGGAGGGTGCGTTCGGAGGGCGTGGGCGAGCGGTTCTTCCTGAACGTGGCGACGGGGGGGCTGGGGGCGGAGATCTCCGTAGCCAACGAGGGCGAGCTCAAGGAGCGGTGGGGCAAGCTCTCCTACCTGCGGGCCTCGCTGGAGGTGGCCCGCGACTTCGACGTGCGCGAGGTCTACCTGTCCCTCGACGGCGAGGAGAGGAAGATGCGGGCGGTGAACGTGGCCGTCGGCAACTGCCGCTACGCCGGCGGCGGCTGGCTGGCAGCCCCGAAGGCCAACCCCGAGGACGGGCTGCTCGACGTTGTGATCATAGAAAAGGTCGGCGTCGCGGAGGTGCTCGCACTCGCCCCGGCGGCGCTCGCGAAGTCCGACTACCTGGGCAAGGAGGGCGTGTTCTTCGCGAGGGCCAGAGAGATCCACGTCGAGACCCGGCCGTCCGACCTGAAGTTCACCGCCGACGGCGAGGTCATCGGCGACGAGCCCGCGGATTTCGCCGTGATCCCGCACGCGTTGAAGGTCATCGTCGGCCCGGAGTACGTCCCCGAGCCCCTGTAGACCGGCCCCGTACTACAATCGGGCGCATGGAGAGCGTGGAAGTGGTGAGGGTGCTGTTCTTCGGGGCGGCGGCGGACGCGGCGGGGACACGCGAGACGGAGGTGACCGCTAACGGCGTCTCGTTGAGAGAGCTGTGGTCCTTGCTCACCGTCAAGCATCCGGGCTTGGCACCGATGCGGGGCGCTTTGGCGTTTGCGATCAACGGCGAGTACGCGGGCCTCGACGATACCGTCTGCGCGGGCGACGAGGTGGCCGTCTTGCCGCCGGTCTCGGGGGGCTAGTGTTCCGCATCATCGAGGAGCCCATAGACGTCGGCGCGCTCGTCGCGGAGGCTCTTCGACCGGACTGCGGGGCGGTGGCGACGTTCGTCGGTACGACGCGGGTGGACGAGTCGGAGGGGGCCTCGGTCGAGTACCTGGAGTACGAGGCGTACCGGCCGATGGCGGATCGGAAGCTAGAGGAGATCGGGGCGGAGATACGGGCGCGCTGGGAGGTCGGGCACGTCGCGATAACCCACCGTCTCGGGCGCGTGAACCCCGGCGAGCCGAGCGTGGCGATCGTGGTGTCCTCGCCGAGGCGGGGGCCCGCCTTCGAGGCGAGCCGATACGCCATAGAGCGCATCAAGGAGGTCGTCCCGATCTGGAAACGGGAGGTCTGGTCGGACGGCTACGTGTGGGTCGGCAGCCAGGTGGGCACCCGTTTGCCGGCGTCGTGAGGTCTGCGAGGCTACGCCCCTACGACAGCCAGACCGGGGCGCGTCTGGCTACCGGCAAGGGCTAGAAAGGCTGCGTCATTCCCTGGCCAGCCGGGGCGGCGCTCTCGTTGCCAAGCCGAGGGCATCCCCGCCCCAAGCCCGGCAACGCCAACGACTACGGGCTCCTGGAGTGTGGTGTCTCCCTCCTTCGGCCCACTCCCTCAAGATAGGTACGAAGTCTTTGGCATCGAACGTTACCAGGACCCTTATCTCCAGCGCCGCCAGGGCCAGGAGATCCTCATCCCCCGAGCCTTCCAGGTCCTTGTCCTCGTCGGCGGCCCTCGCGGGTTGGATGGCTTCCCCAAGCGCCCTGGCGACCCTACGGCTCCAGACGCGGGCGTCCAGGAACATCCGCAAGAGCCTTCACTCTGCTCCAGGCGCGAAGATCAGGCCCGGATACGATGCCTGCCACTCCTCTTCGGACCTTCTCTGTTCAGGGCGACGGCCTCGTCCAGCTCTTCGGGGTACTCCTTCCGGTAGGCAAGGGTCAGCCTCAGCGACCTCTCCGAAAGGAGACCTTCTTCCAACAGCCGCGCTCGCCCATGTCCTCGTACGCCTCGATCACCTGCCAAACGTCGAGCGCCGTGCCGAGGATCCAGGCCCACCGTCGGTCGTGCTCCGGCCCCCGGGAGGCATCGCCAGGGGAACGCCGCATCTTGACCGCATCCTCTGCCAGTGCCTCCACGACCGCCCCCTTGAAACACTGCGTGCGCTTCCTCGGCAACCCATAGGTCCGTAGCCCTCGTCAGTGGCATCGTGAAAGGCTCCGCTTATCCTGGCCATGCCCCTCCTCTACTCATGTTGCGCTGTATTTTCTGTGCTCGAGCTACCTGCAAGACACGGGGCCAGTAGTAGCTGGGGGAAGCCAGGTCGGCACCCACTCGCCGGTGCGAGTCAGACCCAGGACGCCTCCGGCTCGACCGGGTGTAAGGGCGGGAGGGCTCGCGGCAGCGCGGGTTTCGGCCCACGGGCCGGTTACGGTGGCCGCGGCCGGGGTTTAGAGTTACCCTCCGCAAGGGTGGCGAGCCGAGGTGTGAGAGAACGAACGATTGGGGTCCGGGATGGGGGATGGCGGCGAGAACCGACGCGCGGGGATGGAGCAAGAGGTCTTCCTCGTGGACGAGGCCGGGCGCCCCTCGGAGCAGGCGGACGAGTTCCTCGAAGCCTGCAATGAGCTGGAGAAAGCGGCGGGCAAGGAAGCATACGCCGAGCCCGAGTGCGCGAAGGGGATGGTGGAGCTTCAGACCCCTCCCGCCCTCTCCGCCGGGGAACTAGAAGAGGAGTACCTGGACGCCCTCGCCCTCGCGCTCGAGGCGGCGCGCGAGACGGGGTTGAGGCTGTACCCGCTAGCGACCTATCCGCTCCCGGTGGAGCCCGCGATGCGTGACGAGCCGCGCTACAGGGTCCAGATGATCACGGTGGGACGAGAGCGGTTCCTACACGCCGGGCGCTGCACCGGCGTTCACCTGCACCTCGAGGTAGGGCCCGGCTCGGTGAGCGACCGCGTCGGAGTCTCCTACGATGCCCCGAAGGCCGCCTGGAAAGAACTCCTGGACATCTACAACCTGGCGACCGCCCTCGACCCCGCGCTCCTGACGCTCACCCGCTCCTGCCCGTTCTACGTGGGACGGCGAACCAGCGTCGCGGCCCGCGTCGCCCACTACCGGGGGCACCCAACCCTCGCCCCGCAGGGCCTCTACGCGAAGCTGCAGGCCGTGGGGGCGCTCTCGCCCTACGCGCGGGACGTCGAGGACCTCGTCCAGACGCAGTTCGCCCGGCATCGAGCCTGGCTCGCGGCGATGGGCGCGGCCGGGGTGAGGCCGGACCTCGCCGCGGCGAGCGGCGGCCTGCTCCAGACCTCCTGGAATCCCGTTCGCCTCAACGGCCTCGGGACCGTCGAGATCCGCACGATGGACGGCAACTACCCGGAGGTCGTCCTGACGGCCTGCGCTCTGGCCCGCGCCGCCGCCGACCGCGTCCGCCGCGAGGGCCTCTCCGTCGAACCGGCCGAGGGGGTCCGCACCTTCGAGGTCGAGAACCAGGCTCTCCGCATCCCCCACTGGAGCTATCTCGGCGGGGACCTGCTCCGCGCCGCCATGACCGGCGGCGTAAGCAGCCCGGAGGTCGTCGCCTACCTCGACACCGCCATCGAGTTCGCCGCCCCCTACGGCGGAGAGCGCCTCGAGAGGTTGCGCCGCGCCCGCCGCGAGACCGGCGGCTACCCGACCACCGAGGCGGAGGTCGCCAGGGAGTACGCCCCCGGCGAGAAGCACGTCCCGGAGGTCGAGGGGCTGCGCCTGGTGCGCGACGCCTGCGACGAGCTGGAGGCCCAGGTCTCGCGCCTGAGGCGCCAGGAGAAGAGCCGGCCGGCGCGGACCGGCGCTACCTAAACCTTCCCGGCTTCGGCGCGACGGCCGGATGGGGAAGGCCAAAGCGGCGCAAAGGGAGGCGGGCCTCCGAAGAAGAAGCCCGCCTTCTTCCCGCCTTTATGGGGGCTTTGGGACCGCTTTCTAGTTGCCGTACTCGCAGTTGGCCTTGGTGTCCCCCTGGTCCCTGCGGCAGGTGTCGGTGCCCCCTTCGCCGTCCACCGCGTCGTTGGCGCTTACCCCGTCCAGGGCGTCTATCTTGTCGTTGCCCTCGCCCCCCAAGAGGACGTCCTTGCCCGCCCCGCCCGTTACGGTGTCGTTGCCAGCGTCGGCGTGGACGGTGTCGTTGCCGCCGCGTCCCTCGATGGTGTCGGCGCCCCCAAGCCCGCAGATGACGTCGGCGCCTTCGGTGCCTACCAGCGCGTCGTTGGCCTCGGTGCCGGTTATCGTGCAGTCGCGCACGTCCTTGACCGTTATCCTCACCGTGACGGGTGCGCTCTGGTCCGTGTCGTCGGAGGCCCGGTATGTGAAGGAGTCCTCGCCGAAGAAGTCGGGGTTGGGGGCGTAGGTGAACGAGCCGTCCTCGTTGAGGGTGAGCGTGCCGTGGGAGGGGTCGGAGGCCTTGAGGGCCTCCAGGTCGTCCTCCCCTACGTCGGAGTCGTTCTTTAGCACGCCCTCGGGGGCGGGTACGGCGAGGGTCTGGTCCTCGTCTATGGCGTAGGCGTCGGCGGTAGCCACAGGCGCCACGTTGCGCACCTGCACCAGCTGGGTGGCAGCCTCGCCATCGGCGCCGACGGAGACGCTGGATTGGGCCGGGCCGTCGGGGAAGCGGCACCGGAAGTGGTTTGCCTCCTCGGTCTCCACGAGGACGCCATTCTGGCCACAGTCCTCGGTTATGGTAGGGGCGGGGCCGCCGTCGGGGTCGTCTGTCGCGTAGGTGTAGGTCTCGGTGTCGCCCTCGTCGGCGGCGTCGGGGCCGCTCAACTCGAAGGTAGGCGCGTCGTCGACCGAGTTGACGGTTATCGTCACCTTCGCGGGCTCGCTCTCGGCGGTGCCGTCGGAGGCCTTGTAGGTGAAGGAGTCCTCCCCGAAGAAGTCGCGGTTGGGGGTGTATGTGAACGAGCCGTCCTCCTTCAGGTCGAGCACGCCGTGGGAGGGACCGGAAACCTTGACGGCCTTGAGAGTGTCGCCGGCGTCGGGGTCGGAGTCGTTGTCGAGGACGCCGTGGTCCGCGGTGACGGTGAGGGCCCGGTCCTCGTCCACCTCGTAGGAGGAGTCGGCGGTGGCCACCGGCGGGCGGTTGGTGTCTATCCGGAAGGTGTAGGAGGCGGGCTCACCGGCGTTGTTGGCCGCGTCGGTGGCCTTCACCTTGAAGGTATACTCGCCGTCGGGTTGGGACGCGTAGGTCTTTGGCGACTCGCACGCCTCGAAGGCGTCGGCGGCGCCGGCGATCGACAGCGAGCACTCGAAGGTGGATCCCTCCTCGTCGGAGGAGAAGGTGAAGGTGGGGGTGTCGTCGTCGCTAACCTTCGGGGGCTTCTGGTCTATGGTGGCGGTCGGCCCCGCGTTGTCGACCGTGACCTCAACCGGGGGAGAGGTGACGGAGTTGCCCGCTGCGTCGCGGGCGACGGCCGTCAGGGTGTGGGCCCGTCCGCTACCGCCTTGGTGTCCCAGGAGGCCGAGTAGGGGGCGCTGGTGTCCTCGTTGCCGAGGGCGGCGCCGTCGAGCTCGAACCGCACGCCCTCGACGCCGTCGGGGTCGTAGGCGTCCGCCGAGACCTCGAGCGTGCCCGAGACGGTGTCGCCCGCCTCGGGAGCGGTGAGCGCCACGGCGGGGTAGCCGAACTTCTGGACGCGCTCGTTGCCCGAGTCGGTCACGTAGACGTTGCCCGAGGGTCGACGGCTAAACCCGTGGGGTTTTGGTATGCGAACTGCCCGTCGCCCGTGCCCTCGCTGCCCCACTTGGTTATGAAGGCGCCGTCGGGGCCGAACTTCTGGACGCGGTCGTTGCCGAAATCGGCCACGTAGACGTTGCCCGAGGCGTCCACGGCTATGCCCCAGGGGCTGCGGAACTGTCCGTCTCCCGAACCCTCGCTGCCCCACTTGGCCAGGAAGGCGGGGGGCTTTCCGAGCCCGTCTGCGCCAGCGCCGCCCCCGCGTAGGTCACCACAATCGCCGCCGCCACCGCAACCAACAAAACCATCCGCTTCATCATCCGTGCCCTGCCTCCTGCTGTTCTGGCGACCCCCGGCGGATCGCACCGTTTTCTTCTCTGCCCCTTACTCTGACGTGCGCCGTGCGAGAGCTACACCCACACTACCCCCACAGTTGCGGGGCTTTGGGGCTAGCGGTAGCTTTCCGCGCCTCTTGGCAACGCCTGGGGGCGATCGAGCGGGGTTGCAGGCGAAGATCGAGCGCGCTCTCGGAGACCCGATGCATAGGGGCAAGAAGGAGGGCCGGGGTATCGAAGCCCCGGCCCCTCTCGCTATCTGCTGCCGCCGTGGTGGGCTACCTCTGCGGGTTGCGCCGCTCGCAGTCGGGGGAGACCACGTCTATGCCTTCGTCGAACCAGACCGTGTCGGTGCCCCCGCCGCAGCTTACGTAGTCGACCTGCCCGTCTCGCGCATCGATGGTGTCGTCGCCCTCCCCGCCGCTCACCCTGTCGGTGCCGGGGCCGGGATCGATCGAGTCGTTGCCGCTTCCTCCGGCAAGCGTGTCGTTGCCGTATTCGCCCAGAACACGATCGCGGCTGCCGCCGGCACTCACCACGTCGTCGCCACTCCGGGCGAATATATCATCGTTGTCCTCGGAGCCGTTGATCGTGTCGGACTGCTCGGTGCCGAAGCAATCGAGGAACACCCCCGTGCCCCCCGTGCATTGGACCGTGGCGGCCCACGCCACGCCGCTGGCCGCAACCAAAGCCGCAGCCATCGCCGCCACCAGCAGCATCGCTCGTCTACTCACTTCTTCTCGCTCCTTCCTTCTGATGGGGCGGGGGAGAAAAGGAGTGGCCCCCGCCCCGTTACACTACGCGCTAGGCGCGCCTCTCTAGCCGGCGATCTCGCAGCCGGTCTTGGCGTCCCCGCGGTCGGCCCGGCACACGTCGAACCCTGCCCCGCCTTCCACGCTGTCGTTGGAGCTCACCCCGTCCAAAGCGTCCAGCTTGTCGGAGCCCTCGCCCCCCAGGAGCGTGTCCTTGCCCGCCCCGCCAGTCGCCGTGTCGTTGCCGGCGTCGCCGAAGAGCGTGTCGTCGCCCCCGCGCCCGTCGATGGTGTCAGAGCCCCCGAGGGCGCAGATGACGTCGTTGCCGGAGGTGCCCACCAGGGCGTCGTTGGCCTCGGTGCCGGTTATGGTGCACCGCGGCCCGTTTTGCACCGCTACCCCCCAGTCGGGCATGAAATCCGACGCGCCGTTGTTGGAGAGGTTGGTGAGGTTTTGGCCGTCCGCGTCCATCACGTAGATGTCTAGGTTGTTGCCCCGATCGCTGATGAAGGCTATCTTTTTGCCGTCCGGCGAGAAGACGGGATAGTCCTCGAACACCTGCGGGGTGTTGGAGAGGTTGGTGGGATTTTGGCCGTCCGCGTCCATCACGTAGACCTCACGGTTGCCGTCCTGCTGCCTCGCGAAGGCGATCCTTTTGCCGTCCGGCGAGAAGGTGGGATCGAAATCGAAAGCCCCCGATTCGTTGGAGAGGTTGGTCTGGTTTTGGCCGTCGGCGTCCATCACGTAGACGTCCCAGTCCGAGCCGCTCGTATGCTGATAGCTGCTCCTCGTGAAGGCTATCTTGGTGCCGTCCGGCGAGAAGGCGGGAGCGTAATCGTCCGTCGGGTTATCGGTGAGCCTGGTCCGGTTTTGGCCGTCGGCGTCCATCACGTAGACGTCCCAGTTGCCGCCGCCGTCCAGATAGCTCGTGAAGGCTATCTTGCCGTTCTCCCCCGGGAAGGCCGCCTGGGCCGGTTTCGTTCCTACCAACGCAGAACTCCCGCCGCCCCGGCCGTCGCCAGGAGCACCGCCGCCAGTAGTAGTACCAACGACCTAATCGGCCGGTACGCGTTCATATAGCTACGCCTCCTCCTCGTCGCGTTTGGTGCCCTACCACCGTCGTGGTGGTTCCTCCGAACCCTTCCTTCATCCGTGCCCTGCCTCCTCCTGCTCCTCCTTGGGCGGCCCCCGGCGGGTCGCTGCGCTTTTCCTTCTGTGCCCCTTACTCTGACGTGCGGGGTGCGGGGGGAACACCCACACTTCTCCCACAATAGGAAGTGTGGGAGAGACGCCATGGAGATCCGAGGACCCTCCAAGACGCCGCACCGGCCCCAGGGGGGATCGTCTTGCTCATCCTTGCGTCCCTTCCGGGGGCGTCTGGGAACCCCTCCTCCATCCGTGTGCTGCCTCCTCCTCGTGCTTGGGCGACCCCCAGCGGGTCGCTCCGCTTTTCCTCCTTCTCTTGCGTGCTGCGTCGGGGGGCGGGTCGAGGACCCTACCTCGTCAGCCAAGGAACCCGCCCCGCTTGCCGCGACACCAACCAATGATGCAGCACGCCCCTGGGGGCCGTATATGGTCCTAGAGGACCATATTTGCTGCGCGTAGTATGGTCCCATCGGCCCACTCCTTCGGGACCATACGCGCCGCGGGGAGCGCAAGGCTAAGGGAGAACCCTCGCCCCGGACGGAGGCCGCCGCGTGCGAGGAGGAGCGGTGCTCCCTACCTCTCTTGCTTGGGGCCAAGTCCCATCTCCACGGCCCTGAGGGCCGCCTGCGTGCGGTCGGAGACCCCCAGCTTCGCCAACACCTGGCGCACGTGCTTCTTGACGGTGCTAACGCTGGCGAAGAGTTCCTTGGCTATCTGCTGGTTGGTGTGTCCTCCCGACATCAGCCTGAAGACCTCGACCTCCCGCGGCGTCAGCGCGTCCAGGGGGGACGGCTTCCCCTTCTTCTCCTGCTCCCCCCCTTCCTTCGAGGGTTCGCGGGAAGGGGTAAGGAGGTCCACGCATCCCTCGTGTTGACCCGGCGGCAGCTCGGCGAGGCGCCGGAGCAGCTGCACGGCGAGCTCTTGGTCGAAGGGGAACTCCCCGTCGAGCACCCTCCTCACGACGCCCAGCAGCTCCTGCCTGGTGGCCTCCTTCAGGACGTAGCCGGCCGCCCCAGCCCTTATGGCCCCCAGCATGTACTCGGGGTCCTCGTGGGAGGTGACCATCAGCACCCCCGTGGCGGGGCACTCCTGCTTGATGGCGCGGGTGGCCTCCAGCCCGTCCATCTCGGGCATCCTCACGTCCATCAGGACCAGGTCCGGGCACAGCCGGCGGCAGATCTCCAGCGCCTCCCTGCCGTTTTCGGCCTCGCCTATCACCCGCAGGTTCGGCTCCCTGGCGAGCACGGTGCGCATCCCGTCCCTCACGAGGGCGTGGTCGTCGGCTATGAGCAGCCGGGCTGGCGCCGCCGGGGCTTCACCCTGCATACCCGACCCCTCCGCTCCTCCCGGACGCCGGCAAGGGCGCCCCCTCCGCCGCCGCAACCGGGGCGCCGGCGCCCGGTCTGATTGAGATCTCGAACGCGTCCCCGAGCAGCACGACCCTTTCCCACCTGCCGGGGCGGTCCACCTTCTCGCCCGGTCCGCCGCCGCCGACTGGGGGGCCGAAGAGGTCCCGGTACCCGCCCCCGACCAGTTCCCCTCTCGCGCGGCCGAGCAGCAGGCGGCGGTCCCCGCCGGGTCGTTGGCGTCCGAGATCCTCCCGTCGGCGCTGGCGAGCAGCAGCATCGCTTTTTGGACCGTCCCGAAGGAGGGCTCGTGGCCGATACCGGTGTTCATGCCGGACGTGCCCCCGTTGCCGAGTTGCCCGGACCCTTCAGCGTCGCGTTGCTTTCGCCGCCCTCCTTCGCGCGTACCAGGTGGGACGGGGGAGAAAACGGGTAGCCTCCTCCGCACGGCGCCTGCTACTTCACCTTGCCCATGATAGCTATCGAGGGGACACATGGCCCCTCACCTCCTTCCTACCGATGGTTGCCCGCCGTAGCCCTTCGAGAACCCCTTCGTATCTCCTCGCCAGCCGTTTCCCCTCTGCGCCCGCCGGAGCATGAAGCGGTTGGTCACGCCGAGCACCTCCTGCTCGCCCACCACCTCGAAGCCGTACCTCTCGTAGAAGCGCACGCTGGCGGGTTCGTCGGTCTGCAGGTGGGCGTCTGCGTGCGCGGCGTCCATCTGTGCGCGGAAGACAGCCATCAGTTGGCTTCCCACCCCCATCCCCCGGAGGTGCGTCTCGACCGCCACGGGGCCCAGGTGCCAGTGGCGCCCTTCGGGATCGTGCTGGCGGCAGACCCCCATCCGGCGCACGGCCCCTCCTCCGGCGACGCCGGGACCTATGGGCAGCAGGGTCGTCGTGGGCACCGGCCCCGACCGTTGCCCGAGAAGAAGATCTGGCGGGCACTCGCCGGGCGCCGATATGGTGCACACGCCCACGATGGGGCCGTCTTGGCGCCGGGCTACCAGTGTGTGGGAGAAGTCCTTCGCGGAGAACGTGGCGGCCATCAGCGCTCGAACCCTCCGCCGTCGGCGCCCCGGGTGCTTTCCGAAGGCGGCCACGTGCAGGGGGCTGTCGCGCATGCCGCGAGCGACGAGGTCGAGGACCTCTTCGACCTCGGCGGAGGCGTCCAGCGCGCCGACCTCCAGCCAGTCCAGCCACGACGCGTCTTGATCGGCGATCTTCTGCTGCACAGCCTTCTCCTCTCTCGCCCGCACCGGATCCTCCTTCTGCCCATGAGTGTGCCGTGCGGCGTGCGGGCGGACCACCCACATTACCCCCACACTTCTCCCACAGTAGTAAGTGTGGTAGTGGCGCGGGGATCGCGGCAGCCTCGAAGAAGACGCGAGGACGGTTTCTTTCCGCACGTCCCTATATCCCCGGACCTCAGGGGTGTGCGACGCCCCCTCATCCGAGCGGTGGCGTCGCGCGGCTACCCCCGAGCCACCTAACCACGCGACCGGGGGTGACGCCCTGCGGCCCCCTATGTCCCTCCTGTGATCGGGCGGGGCTAGGGTGACGGTTGGCCGAGAATCCACGCTCTTGGAGGCTGGGTGAATACGGGGGCAAGGCGAAGGGCCGGGGTACGATGCCCCGGCCCTTCGCCTTGCGTGCGGCCTACCGCCTTCCCCTGCTGGTGGCCTCGCCCCTCCGGCTACGCGGCTGCCTGCCGGGGGGAACTACCCTTGCTGCCGCCACGGTTTAAGGCGCTCGCAGTCGGGGGAGATCAGGTCTATCCCTTCGTCGAAGTAGTAGACCGTGTCGGTGCCCCCGCCGCAGCTTACGTAGTCCACCTGCCGGTCATCCGAATAGATGGTGTCGTCGCCCTCTCCTCCGCTCACCCTGTCGGTGCCCGTTCCCGCGGGGTCGTATGCAGAGATGCGATCGTTGCCGTCATCCCCGGAGAGCTTGTCGTTGCCGGCCTGACCGATAAGCCCGTCGTTGCCGGGTCCCCCGGAGAGCGTGTCGTTGCCGGCCTCGCCTATAACCGAGTCCTCGCCGGGTCCGCCGGAGAGCGTGTCGTTGCCCTCATAACCACCGACTATCGAGTCGTCGCCGCCGCCGCCGCCGTTGGCCGTGTCGTCGCCATCCAGGGAGTTTATCCGGTCGGAGCCATCGGAGCCGTTGGTCACGTCGGACTGCTCGGTGCCTAAGCAATCACCGCCCGTGCATTGGATAATGGCGGCCCACGCCACCCCGCTGGCCGCCGCCATGGCCGCCGCCATAGCCACCACCAGCAGCAGCACCTTCGCTCGCCTACTCACTTCTCCTTCTCCTTCCTCGCCCGCGGCGAATCGCTTTCCTGTGCCCTTACTATGACGCGCGCCGTGCGGGAGCAACACCCACACTACCCCCACACTTCTCCCACAGTAGGAAGTGTGGGAGAGGCGCCATGGGGATCCGAGGACCCTCCAAGAGGGAGGCCAGCACCGGGGTGGTCTTCCCCATCCTTGCGTCCCTTCCGCTGGTGGTTTCTCGGAACCATTCCTTCATCCGTGTGCTGCCTCCTCCTCGTGCTCGGGCGACCCGCGGCGGGGGGCGCTGCGCTTTCCCTCCTCCTTCTCTTGCGTGCTGCGTCGGGGGGCGGGTCGAGGACCCTACCTCGTCAGCCAAGGAACCCGCCCCGCTTGCCGCGACACCAACCAATGATGCAGCACGCCCCTGGGGGCCGTATATGGTCCTAG
>JADDPV010000079.1:1064-14319 GCA_016781705.1 Rubrobacter sp. | reverse complement strand
TCGCCCCTCGCCCGACTTCCTGCCGTCATTACCGCACGCACACGCCGAAAGGTTTCTGACGAGGTTTGACAACGTACTGCGTTTCGCCCCGCGTACTGCCGGCGCTTTGCTAGAATCGAAGCGTGCGGATCGAACTCTATACCGCGTTCGGTTGCCCCTACAGCGAGGCCGCCCGCGAGGACCTCGAGTGGCGGGGGGTGGAGTTCGTGGAGTTCGACGTGGAGCGAGATCGCGCAGCCTACGAGCGGATGCTAGAGCTCACCGACGGGAAGCGCACGGTGCCCGTGATCGTCGAGGAGGGCAAACCCGTTCAGGTAGGCTGGATGGGCCGGGGGTGCAGCATCTAGCTAACGCTCGCGCAACTCCTGCACCAGACCTCGCAGCACGTGGTAGATGGAGGCTTGCACCTCCTGGATGCGGGGGATGTAGTCCGAGCGCACCACCAGTGCGTGGTCCGTGAGCCCTTCGCTCAGGATCCTGCCGCCGTCGTAGCCCACGATGCCCACCGTGAGCAAGCCCCGCTTGCGGGCCTCGGCGAAGGCGGCGAGGACGTTGGCCGAGCCCCCGCTCGTGGAGATCCCGACCGCGACGTCCTCCGGCCGGGCGTGGGCGATAAGCTGGCGGGCGAAGATCGCCTCGGCGCCGATGTCGTTGGCGATCGCCGTAATGTTCGCCGGCTCCGCCGAAAGGGAGACCGCCGGCACCGGCTCCATGCCCGGCGGCGGGTCCACGCAGTCGGCGACTAGGTCGTTCGCGTCCGTGGCCGACCCACCGTTGCCGAAGGCCACGACCTTGCCGCCCCGTCCGAGCCGCTCGGAGACGGCGGCGGCGATCTCGGAGATGGTGCCTGCCTCCGTCCTTGCCGTCGCCGCCCGCAAGGAGTTCACCCCTTCCACCTTCTGGAGCATCGAGCTCTGCACCTCCCGCACAACCTCTTCGAGCCGCTGCTCCCCCTTACCCAGCATGGGGTACAGGAACGAGGAAGCGCCGACGTCGTGGCCCTGCTCGCGGTGCTCGAAGTACACGTGCACCGTCTCCCAGAGCAGGTGGTAGAGGACCTCGAAAACCTCCTGGCACACGAAAGGATCTTCGTCTGGGAGGTCGAACGGGTAGGCGCCGACCTCGCCCGCCAGCGCGAAGGTTAGCGCCCCCCGCTCCTCGGCCATCAGCAGCGCTCGCTCCACCGCCTTATCCCGCCCGGAAAAGGCGAAACCCATGACCATGTCCTCGGGACGCAGGATCGCCGGTAGGCGGGTCTCGAAGTTTGGGCCCACGTCCAGCGCCGGCAAAGCCCGTTTGCCGACGATGACCGGGTGCACGAACTCCACCGAGACGTGCTCGGCGTCGGTAGCGGCGGAACCGTTGCCGAAAGCCAGGAGCCGCCCGCCCGCGAGGAACCGGCGGGACATCTCCTGGCAAGCCTCGGCCAGCCGGGTGGCCTCCCGTTCGAAAAATCTCTCGAAGATCGCGTTGCGCCGGAGGAGGTCATCTCCGGCGCGAGCGGCGAGGATCTCAGTGTCCGACCGCACGAGTGCTACCCTCTACGCCTTACCGTGCCTCTGCGTGCTCGAAGCACGGGATGCAAAGGTTGCGTCCGTCGGAGCGCCGGATGCGCGTCTCCATCGTCATCTCCCCGCAGTCGGCGCACGGTATCGAGGCGTGGACGCGCGCCGGACGGGGCGCTTGGACCCGGACCTCTTGCACGTCGAACAGCCGTTCCTCGGGGACGTCCAGGACGGCCAGCGCTCGTTCGTCCCGGAGTTTTTCGTAGCGCCGTTCCTCCGCCTCGGTGGCCGTGCCGGCGCGGACCTTCTCGCGCAGCGCTCCGCGCTCGGGATCGTGCGGCGGCCAGCCGTCGGGTCGGGTGACGACCCGGATGGCCTTGCCGTCGGAGCGGCGGATAAAAGTGTAGGCGTTCTTGCCGACGTCGCGGTGGATCAGGTTGCCCTTCCCGAAGGTGCACCCGGTCAAAAACTGGATCGCGTCGACCGCGCACATGTCGGTCTCGACGATGGCCACCACCTCCTCGTCCGCCGCGTGGGGGCCAACCTCGCGCAGCGCGACCCGGGCCGCGCGCACGCCCATCGTCAGCCCCGCGCACAGGTGCCCGTGGAAATCTATGGCCTGCCGGATCCTGTCGTCCATCCTGGGTCCCTCCGGGTCTCTAAGAGTCACGTCGAGCGCGTCCCAACCTAGAGATCGGCTCGCGCCTGTACAACGACGGCGTGGTCCGTGCAGCGTACGCCGTGCTTCGCGTTCGGAGGAACGCGGTACAGGTCGCCGGCATGCAGGACCGTCTCCTCACCGCCGTCGGTGAAGCTGAACTCGCCCGCGAGCACCGCGCCGACGTGCTCCTGCTCGTGGGCGTGCCCGGCTAGCTCGAGGCCGGGCCCGAGCTTGAGCACGACCAGGCTGCCCATGTTGCCACGGATGATGCCGGCCTCGAGGGCCTCGCCGTACCGCTGCATCCGGGGCGGGTTCTCGGCGCGGAAGACCTCGACGTCCATCGGTCAAAACCCCTAGCAAATCCTCGGCAGCGGATCTCCCACCAGCATGTCTATCATGCGGGTGCCGCCGAACTGGGTGTGCATGAGGACCATCCGCGCGGGCTCCTCGCGCACCTCCCCGATGATCTCGGCTTCTTCGCCGCCCTCGACGCCCCGCAACGCCTCCAGCGCAGCATCGGCCGCCTCCGGCGCGACTACGGCGATCAGCTTCCCCTCGTTGGCGACGTAGAGGGGGTCTATGCCCAGGATCTCGCACGCACCGTTCACGACGTCCCGGACGGGAAGCTTCTCCTCCCGGAGCACGACACCGTAGCCCGAGTCGCGGGCGAGCTCGTTGAGGACCGTCCCGACCCCGCCCCGCGTGGGGTCGCGCATGAAGCGCAGCTCCGGCCCTGCCGCGTCCTTGAGCGCCTTCACGAGCGGGGTGAGCGGACGGGTGTCCGAGAACACCTCCGCCTCCAGCTCAAGGTCGCCCCGAGCGATCAGGATGGCCGCCCCGTGATCCCCTAACGTTCCAGAGCAGAGAATCTTGTCCCCGGGACGAACCGACGCCGAAGAAAGGTCCAACCCGGGGTCCGCGATGCCGATCCCGGTGGTGACGACGTAGAGCCCGTCGCCCTTCCCGCGCTCGACCACCTTGGTGTCGCCGGTGGCGATCGGGACGCCGGCCCTCCCGGCGGCGGCGGCCATCGCCTCTACCTCATGAACCAGCACCTCCGTCCTTAGGCCCTCCTCGACGATGAGGGCGGCCGAGAGCCCTATAGGGGTGGCCCCGGAGACCACCAGGTCGTTTACCGTCCCGTTGACCGCGAGCTCTCCGATGGAACCGCCGGGGAAGACCAGAGGGCGTACCACGAAGGAATCGGTTGTGAGGGCCAGTCGGGCGTCCCCGAAGGGTAACAGGGCCGCATCCGAGAGCGGCGCGAGCGCCGGGTTGCTGAATGCCGGCAGCAAGAGACCTTCTATGAGCTTGTGGGTGGCCTTGCCGCCCGCTCCGTGGCTCATGTCTATCCGTGGGGCCGTGAACTTCGGCGGCCGGCGGCGGCCCTGCTCGAGCGCGTCGAGGACGCGCTGTTCTCTCCCTTCGCTCATGGCCTGGAACCTATCTCGACCTTCTCGAACGACTTGCGTCCGAAGTTATAGTAGGCGGCGCAGGCTCCCTCGGAGGAGACCATGAGCGCGCCCAAGGGACGCTCCGGCGTGCAGGCCGTGCCGAAGACCTTGCACTCCGGGGGCTTGAGAACGCCTTTGAGTACCTCCCCGCACTGGCAGGCCTTCGGGTCCGCCACCCGCACGCCCGGTGTGGTGTAGCGCACCTCGGCGTCGAAGTCCGTGTAGGCCGGGGAGAGCTTCAAGGCGGACTGGGCGATGAAGCCCAGGCCCCGCCACTCGAAGTACGGCCTGAGCTCGAAGACCTCGGCCATGGCCTTCAGGGCTTGCAGGTTCCCCTCCCAGGGGACGGCCCGGCCGTACTGGTTCTCGACCTCGCAGCGCCCCTCGCCGAGCTGGCGCATGAGCATCAGGACGGACTGCAGCAGGTCCAGCGGCTCGAACCCCGCCACGACGCACGGCTTGCCGTAATCGTGGGGCATGAACTCGTAAGGCCTGCAGCCGATCACCGTCGAGACGTGCCCCGGCCCGATGAAGCCGTCGAGCCTGAGGTCCGGCGAGTCGAGGAGCGCCCGCACCGGCGGCACGATGGTCACGTGGTTGCAGAAGACGGAGAAGTTCCTCAGGCCCTCCTTCTTCGCCCGCTGCAGGGTCAGGGCCGTGGAGGGGGCCGTGGTCTCGAAGCCTATGGCGTAGAAGACGACCTCGCGGTCCGGGTTCTCGCGGGCGATGCGTAAGGCGTCCAGGGGCGAGTAGACCATGCGGATGTCGGCGCCCTCGGCCTTTACCTCCAGGAGGTTGCCCTTGGAGCCCGGCACCCGCATCATGTCCCCGAAGCATGTAAAGATCACCTCTGGCCGCTCGGCGATCTCTATGCCCTCGTCCACCCGGCCCATCGGGAGGACGCAGACCGGGCAGCCCGGCCCGTGCACGAGCTCTACCTGGTCGGGCAAGAGGTCCTTTATGCCGTGGCGGTAGATGGTGTGGGTGTGGCCCCCGCAGACCTCCATGACCTTGTAGTGCCTCTGCGGGTCGGTTACGGAGGCTATCTCCGCCGCCACCGCCCGCGCGAGCGCACCGTTCCGGAACTCGTCTACGTACTTCACTGAGAATCCTCCTCCTGCGCGGCTACCCTCCCGATGGCCACCCCCCCGTGCGTCAGCAGGACCTCTCCCGTCCCCACCGGCGCCACGAGTTCCACGGCTATCTGCGCTCTGTTTCCGGCCGCGTCCTCGCAGAGGGCGTCGTCGCCTTCGACCGAGACCACGCGCACAGGGATGCCGGCGTCGGCGCAGACGACGCATCCGTCGTGGTCCAGGGTGCAGTAACTCGCCGGCATTGCATCTCTCATCACTCGATCCTCGATTCGCGCAGTTCCTCCAGCTCCTGCTCGTATGCCTCGCCGAGCTCCTCCAGGAACCGCAGGGTGTTGCGCGCTTCCTCCTCGTCGATCTTGGACATCGCAAAGCCCACGTGGATGAGGATCCAGTCCCCGACCTCCACCCTTTCGTCCTCGTGGTGGACCAGCCCGATGTTTACGTTCCTCCGGACCCCGCCCACGTCCGCCTTGGCCAGCATCGAATCCTCGTCGAGGATCTCGACTATGCGGCCCGGTATCCCCAAGCACATACGCTATGCCTCCTTGCCTTTGAAAACAGCATCCGCCAGCACCGCTTGTCCCAGAGCGAGCCCGCCGTCGTTGGCCGGCACCCGCCGGTGCCGGTAGACCGTGAAGCCTTTCCCCGTCAACAACTCTACCACTTGCTCCATTAGCAGCCCATTTTGAAACGTCCCCCCGGAGAGCGCGACGGCGCTCGCCCCCCCGGTCTCGCGGATCCTCTCGCAACCCGCAACGACGACCTCGGCCATCGTCCGGTGGAAGCGGGCGGAGATCTCCGCGGCATCTCGCCCCGCCAGCAGGTCCTCTACGACCTCGCCTACAATGCTTCGGGTCTCCACCACCCATCCCTCTCCTTCGGATCGCAGCCGGAAGGGGTACCCCCGGCTTGCGAAACCTGCCGCGGCCAGCTCCAGCTCCACCGCGGCCTGCCCCTCGTAGGTCGTCCTCACGGAGCCCGGCACGCCGACCAGCGCCGCGACGGCGTCGAAGAGGCGGCCCGCGCTCGAGGTAGGCGGGGTGTTCAGCCCGTGCTCCACGAGCCGGGAGATCAGGCGCACGTTCTGCTCCCCCGCGCGCCGCACCAGCGCGAGCGGGAGTCTCAGGGTCTCGTCGTCGCCATAGAGGGTAATAAGGTGCGCCAGCGCCACGCGCCACGGCTCGCGGATGGCCGCCGTCCCGCCCGGCATGGGAGCGTACTCCAGGTACGCCCGTCGCGCGAAACCTTCCCGGACGCTCCCCTCGAAGAACTCCCCGCCCCAGACAGCGCCGTCGGTCCCGTAGCCGGTCCCGTCCAGCGCGACCCCGACGACCCGCTCTTCGCCCGGTCGTTCGTTGTCCGCCAGGCAGCTCGCGACGTGGGCGTGGTGGTGCTGCACGCCCACCGCCGGGAGCCCCGCGTCCTCCAGGTCTCGGGCGTACTTCGTGGAGAGGTACTCGGGATGCAAGTCGTAGGCGATCAGCTCCGGCCGCACGTCGAAGAGCCGGCAGTAGTGCTCGACCCCCTCCCTAAAGGAACGCAGGGTCTCATAGTTCTTCAGGTCCCCGATGTGGTGGCTGAGGAAGATGTGACGGTCCTTCGCCACGCCGAACGTGTTCTTCAGCTCCCCGCCGCAGGCTAAGGTGTGTCGGCCGAGGTCCTCCGCGAGCCGCAGCGGCGCAGGAGCGTACCCCCGCGAACGCCTGATGGGGTAAGGCTGTCCGCCCACCACGCGCGCCACAGAATCGTCGCAGCGCATGTGGATGGGGCGGTCGTGGACGAGGAAGTAGTCCGCGATGTCTCCCAGAAGCTCCAACGCCTCCCCGTCCCGGTAGGCTATGGGCTCGTCCGAGCGGTTGCCGCTGGTCATGACCAGCGGTATGCCGGCGTCGCGCAGGAGCAGGTGGTGGAGCGGGGCGTAGGCCAGCATGACGCCCAAAGTCTTCTGGCGCGGGGCGACCTCTTCGGCCACGCCGTCGCCCTCACGGCGCTCCAGGAGCACGATGGGGCGCGCTGGGGAGGCGAGCAGCGCCCCTTCTTCCAAGCTCACCCGGCAGAGCTCTCGCGCCTGTTCGAGGTCGCGCGCCATGAGCGCGAAGGGCTTGTCCTGACGGACCTTGCGGCCTCTTAGCTTGCCCACGGCCCTGGCGTCGAACGGGTCGCAGGCGAGGTGGTAGCCGCCGAGGCCCTTGATCGCCAGTATGGCTCGCCCCCGCAGCATCTGGGCCGCGCGGCCCACCGGGTCCTCCGGCCTGACGCTGAGCTCGCGTCCGAGCCTGCCGTCGAGCAGCCGCACCCGGGGACCGCAGACCGGGCAGGCGTTGGGCTGGGCGTGGAAGCGCCTATCCGACGGGTCGTCGTACTCCCGCCGGCACTCGGGGCACATCTCGAAGGAGGCCATCGTGGTCGTCGCGCGGTCGTATGGCACCTGCCGCGTTATCGTGAAGCGCGGGCCGCAGTTGGTGCAGTTTGTGAACGGGTAGCGGTAGCGCCGGTCGGCGGGGTCGAGCATCTCCGCCAGGCACTCCTCGCAGGTGGCGACGTCCGGCGAGATCAGGGCCCGCAGCCGGACCCCCTCCCGGCTCTCCTCGATGCGAAAACCTCTCTCCCCGAGCACCGCGAGGGGCCGCCAGCCCACCGCCTCCACCACGGCCAGCGGCGGCGCCTCCTCCCTTATCTCGCGCAGAAAAAGTTCCAGCTCCTCCGGCGGGCCCTCCGCCTCGATGTGGACGCCTTCGGCGTCGTTGCGCACCAGCCCGGAGAGACCGTGCCGTCGCGCCAGGGCGTAGACGAAGGGCCTGAAGCCCACGCCCTGCACGATGCCCCGTACAGAGATCTCCCGGCGCTCCCGGGTGGGCACCCTCATGTGGCGGTCGGCTCTCTCACCAACGACGCGCACAGCTTTCGCAAGCGCCGAGTAGCCTCGGCGGCACCTCTCTCGACCGGTTCGCTCAGGCCCATTCCAAGCTCGCACTCCTTGGGCTGGCATCCCAGGATATACACCCGGGGAGGCAGGACATCGATGGCCCGCGCCAGGGTCAGGGCCTTCGAAGGCACCGCCAGATGAGTGTCGGCCAGGAACTCCTGCCGGCCCTCCTCGGTCAACTCCTCCGTGTCGGGGACCTCCACCTCCAGCAGGCAGACGGTGCCAGGCTCCTCCCCCCGGTCGGTCGCATCCACGATGACGAGAGCCTCGTAGCCGTCCATCAGCTCCTGGACCATCCTGATGCCGGCGATCCCGGACTCGAATACCTGGATTGCCTCCGGCACACCGTCCTCGGAGAATCGCCGGATGACCGCTATCCCGAAGCCGTCGTCCCCGAGCAGGTCGTTGCCCACGCCGGCCACCAGCACCCGGGGCTTCAACGCGCCTCTACCTCTTCCACCCCTACCGCGATCTTTATCTCCCCATCCCGCACCGCTACCGGGAGCACCGCGAGCTTGCCTTCTTCGTCCTCTCGATTGCCGGTCCGCACGTCGTAGCGGCAACCGTGCCAGGGGCAGACCAGCGTCGAGCCCTCCAACCTCCCCAGGTGCAGCGTGAGGACGCTGCCCGGCGGACAACCATTTCGGTAGGCGTAGACCTCCCCGTCCAGGCGCACCAGGATCAGGGACGTGCCCTCCGGTCGCAGGGCACGCATCTCTCCCGGCTCAAGGTCTTCGAGATGCCCCACCGAGACCCACCGCGGGCGGCGCAGCGGCTTTCGCCCGAGCTGGATGGGCTTCTCGGGCGCCGGTGGAGGCGGCTCTTCGGCCACAAGCTCCTTGAAGCCCGGGAACCCTTCGCGCAGGGCTTCTTCGACCACCCGCGTCAGCGTCGTCGCCGTGCCCGGACAACCCTCGCAGGAACCCGAGAGCCGCACCCGGACCCGCCCCGCCTCCACCCCCAGAAGCTCCAACTTACCGCCGTGGGACTTGAAGTAGGGGTAGACGTTCTCCAGCGCTTCCTCGACCTGCGTCCGTTCGTCGGCCTCCGGGAGGTCGTACATCTCGAGGAGGGTGCGTACCACCGGGTCCTGCGATACCCGCTCGACGAGTCCGGAACCGCCGAGTTTGGTGACGAGCTCCAGCAGTCGCTCTAGAGCTTGCCGGTGCAGGACGTCTATCCCCTCCAGGAGGGCTAGGACCTCTTCGCGTGTCCGCTCGTCCTCTATGCCCTCCATCCGTTCCAGACCGGTCCCCAACCACTCCAGCAAGTGCTGGAACTCTGGCGGGAGCCCCGACGAGGCCGGCTGCGCGACCTGCACCACGGGGATCTCTCTTTTCGAAGGAGCCATACGGCTACCTTTCGACGACGTCGGGGGCGCAGTGAGCGCAGCTATCGCGCGGCACACCCTTGCAGGTTGGGCATTCTGGTCCGCAATCTCCGTGGGCCCCACTTTGGAGGCCGGCGAACTCGTCGGCGAAGCGCCGGCCGCCCTCCTTTATGCCGAGCTCGCTCAACCGGTAGCGTCCGCTGAACTCTTCGAGGTAGCCCTCCTCCGTGAGGATGCCGAGTTGCTCTCGCAGCAGGGCCTCGTCCACGACCAGGAAGCTCTGCAGCATCTGGCCGTCGGCCTCCTCTCCGAAGCCCTCTCCGCGCATCCAGTACATCGCCTGCAGGACGTCGTCCCGGCAGCGCAGGGCGGTCATTGGGTCGAAGGCTCGCTCACCGTTCTCGCTCATCCGTTGCGCACCTCCTTCCGGCCGTTACCGGAGGGCCGGGCTCCGGAGTGGACCTCGCGCTGTATCCACTCCACGGCCTGCTCCAGCCGCTCCTCGCCCAAGGGGCTCAGCTCCGTGTTCCACTCCTTCTCTACCGGCTCCAGCTCCACCACCGAGGTATCGGCGGGGAGAGCACCGAAGTGCTGGGCGACGATCAGGAGGTTCTCCAGGCTTATGACCCCGGCTCCCGCCTCCAAGATGCGCTCCTGCACCAACTCGGGGTCGGGGGTGCCCGAGATCCAGCTATAAGTAGTAAGGAGGCCCGGCTTCCGCCCGCGCTCGACGGCCCCGGCGAGGATGGCGCGCTCGAAGCTCTTCCCCGGGCTCTCCTCGAACCAGTCGAGGATGGCGAGGGGCCCGTAGCCGAAGTCCTCTACCCTGACCTCCTCCGGCCAGGCCATGCCCTGCAGCCGCTCCACCAGCTTCGGGCCGAAGGAGAGGTCGCCGAGGAACTGGTAGCCGACGCCCGCGATCAGGATCACTAGTGCTCCGCCCCGCAGGCGCAGGTGTTGACCTCGCGCGTGATGACGCCTTCGTCGGTGTGGACGTGCGTCGTGCACGGCATGCAAGGGTCGAACGAGCGGATGGCCCGCTGGATGTCTATCCCCTGGAAGCTCCCCCGGTCGCTGTTCTCCAGGATCGGGGTGTTTAGCACGGCCGTCTCGTACATCCCCGGGGTGCCCCACGGGTCGCGCGGCGAGGCGTTGATGGTCGAGGGGGTGATGATCTGGTAGTTCGTGACCTTCCCGTTCTCGATCATCATGTGGTGGCTGACGTAGCCGCGCCCGGCCCCCCAGAACCCGACCCCGAGCTGCTGGCCCTTCTGGGGGATCTTGAACGGGTTGCTTGTCCGCTCCTGCCCCTGCTTCAAAAGCTCCATCCCCTGCCGCCAGATGTTCAGACCCACCAGCGCCGTGTAGGCGATGCAGTAGGCCCGGCTCCTGTTGCGCTCGAAGGCGTTCCAGACCTCGGGCACGTGCCACTCCAGCTCAAGCTCCGGCAGCGTACCCTGCGGCAACAGCATCTTGAGGCTGTGGCCCGTGGCCTCGATGTAGGGGTTCTCCGGCAGCAGCCGGGACAAGGCCGTGTTCCACATCCGGGCCGAGGCTTCGGCGTCCATCGGCGTCCGGTCCCACCTCGGAGAGGTGGACCAGGTGTACTTCTCCCGCCAGTTCGGGGCCTGCGGCCGCGGCCTGGTCTCCTTGTTCCAAGGGTGATAAGGGCTCAAGGGGGCCCCGAGGGGATCCGTCTCGAACCTGTGGCCGTCCCAGCCCTCGTAGAAGGAGTGCTCGATGAACTCCTCCATGCCGAGGTTGATGTTCTGGAGCTTGGTGGTCACCAGCTCCCCGTTCACTATGACCCCCGGCGTGGCCCACCGCCGCTCGCCCCACTCGTTGCAGTTCTCGTAGGTCGCATCATAGGCCTCCGGGTCGTCCCAGAGCCCGTTGTCTATGAGGTTCGCCGGCGTGCGCCCGACTTCCCTGTAGCGGGGGTCGGCGTCGTAGAAGAAGTCGACGATGTCGTCGTAGATCGCCGCGGCCTTCTTGCCGTAGTCGAAGAACTGCTGCAACCTCAGGTACATCTCGTTCATGGTCGTGTAGCTGATCGACGCGCTCACGCCCCCCGGCACCATGGTCTGCGGGTGGGGGAATTTGCCGCCTATCAGGACGTACGCCTCTTTCGCGACGCGGGTCTTGTGCAGCGCCTCCAGGTACAGGGAGCCGGAGAGCGCGTTCATGTCGCGCATGATCTCCCCGATGGTCCCGTAGCCGTGGGTGTTGGCATGCGGCGCCTCCGTCCTCTCCGCCTGCTCCCATAGCTCGGGGTTGGTCTTGCGGATGACGTGCTCCGAGTAGTCCGGTCCCGTCAGCATGAAGAGGTGCAGCGGCAGGTCGAGAAGGAACTCGAAGACCGAGAGCAAGTTGCGCAGCACGATCCCTAGAGGCGGCGGCTTGACGCCAATGGCCATCTCCGTGGCCAGCGCCGAAGTCCCGGAGTGCGTGTTGCCGCACACCCCACAGGCCCGGCTGGTGATGAAGATGGCGTCGCGCGGGTCGCGGCCCATCATGATGACCTCGTACCCCCGGAACAGGGTAGCCACCGAGCGGCTCTCCAGGACCTTCCGCTCCTCCAGGTCCACCACGCTGTGGAACGCCAGAGCCCCGGCCACCCTCGTTATGGGGTCGAAGTTCTTCTGCTCGATGTGCCCATTGCGGGCCAGCAGGTCCTCGATCTGATCCCGAGTCAGGGTACGTACCGCGCTACCGTTCAACTCCGGGCTCCGCTCCGTACTGTACGGGTCGCGGATGTCCTCTCTCAGGTAGGCCCGACCCTCTTCGTCGAACTCTACCGGCAGATTCTTAAAGCACACGCTTTGATCTCCTCCTAGTCCCGTTCCAATACCCGGCCCACACCCTCCAGGTGCCGGTCGGTCCCCCGCAGATCGTCCCGGAGCACGCGCAGCGCCCCGTTTATGGTGCTCAGGTGCTCCGGTAATGGTTGAGCATGCTCTTGTGTGGCCTGCAGGCCACCGACCAGCTTCGCCAGGTGCCGGTTCGCCCGCCACAGGTACAACGCCGTCCCCAACAGGTAGACCACCAGCACCAGCACCACCAGCGCGACCGCCACGAGCGTCAGGATCGTCAGGATGCTCAATTAAGCCCTCCCATCCGCCTGGGACGCCAACGCTCCCTCGATCGTGCCGGTATGCTCCTCGATGGACCGCGCCGTCTCGAGTATCCCCGTCGCCGTCGTGATCGTCCCCTCAAGGGCCGCGATGTTCTCCGTATTTGCGGCTATCCCAACGCCTCCCTCGAGCGCCAGCGCCGCGTAGCGCTCTATCTGGCGCGCGGCCATGAGGGCGCGGTGCAAGAGGTAGACGGCCAGGGGCAGGACGACCACCACCGCGACGATGAGGGTAGCCCACCAGATCACGTACACAGCCGTAGGTATCTCTACCACTACCTACCCCCTCTCCTGCCGCCCGACGGCCTCGATGGTCCCTACCAGATGACCGTCTATGCTCCGCAGTCCCTCCGCCGCTCGAGAGAGACCCTCGTTGAGCCGGGTCACCTCCGGGCCCAAATGGTCCGTCTGCCGCTCTATGGCCCTGACGCCGAAGCCTATCTTGGAGAGGTAGCTCGACCGGAAGCTGTATTCGCTCGGCGTCTCCCCCCCGATGCTATCGAGGACCGCTATTATCTTGACCAGGTAGAAGACCAGTGCCGCGAAGAGCACCACCACCGCGAGCGCCGAAAGCACCGTCAAGAGTACGATCACGTCAGCCCCCTTGTCCTCGAGAGTGCTCCTCGATCCGGGCCGTGGCCTCGTCGATGCCCGAAACCCTCTCCAGTATGCCGCCTACTATCTGGTTCGTCCTGCGTAGAAGAGGAATATGGACGGTGTTATTCGCTATCCTCTGCCCCACGGTCCAGATGTCCGCGGCTGCTCCCTCTATCTGCCGGGCGGTGCGCACGATGAGGGTCAGGAGCGCTGCCACGACCAGGATCACCACCACCCCGATCCCCAAAGAGATCCACCAGACCGTGTAGGCCGCCCCCTCGCTGACCAACGCAAGCATACCTTTTAACCTCCCCCACTACTAGGCGCCCTCTACCCGCGCAGGGTACCGGCGATACGTCCCCCGCGCTCCTCGATGCTCTCCGCGGTCGCGAGGATCTCCTCGGCCGTCCGGTTGGTCTCGTCCAGCTCCCAGATGACCTGTGTCTCCTCCGCTATCGCCCTCGCCGCTTCGAGCGCCTGCCGGGCGTTGCCCAGGATACGCCGGGCCACTAGCACGATGGCCATGAGCAGGGCCGCGGCGAGGAGCACCACGAC
>JADDPV010000079.1:0-998 GCA_016781705.1 Rubrobacter sp. | reverse complement strand
TCCCAGGTCTCGTCCACGTCCTCGCGAGCCCGCCCCTCGCTCTCGGCCGTGCCGCCGACGTCGTGGGGAGCCTCCATGTTCCGGGCCCGCGGCGGCATGTCCGCGTGATACCTCCTCGAGTCGTCCCGCCCCGGCTTCTTCTTGTCGCCGGAGAACTGCAGCTTCTCGTAGAAGAACTTGACAGTCTTCTTCAGGGGGCCGGGGTTCTCCGGCTTGCCCCACCCTGAAGGTACCTCTCCGCCGTAGAGCTCGTCCCAGTGGCGCTCCCGGTTGGCGTTGTGGTTGCTCAGGGCCCGAAGACGCCGGATCCCGAACCCCACGGTACGCGAGGCGGTGCTGGAGACGGCGGAGCCCGGCGGGGCCTCGTAGAACGGGGCGAACTTGTCCGGGAAGCCCGGCATGGTGCATCCGATGCACGGCCCGCCGGCCGCCATGCAGCCACCCATGTGGGACTGGAACCCCCGGGAGACGATGTTGCAGTTCACCACAGGCCCCCAGCAGCCCACCTCGACCAGGCACTCCCTGTCGCCGTACTCCTTGGCGAAGACCCCCTCCTCGTAGTAACCGGCCCGCGTGCAGCCGCGGTGGACCGTCTCGGCGAAGAGCCAGGCCGGACGGCCCAGCTCGTCGAACTCCGGCAGCGGCCCTATGCCCTGCAAGAACATCAGGATCGCCGCCACCGTCTCCGTGAAGTTATCCCCTATAGGGGGGCAACCGGGGACGTTGATGACCGGCAGGCCGAACGCGCTGCGGTAGTCTTTGCCCAGGAAGTCCATCGTGCTCATGGCGCCGGTAGGGTTGCCCGCCGCCGCCGGGATGTTGCCCCAGGTGGCGCAGGTGCCGATCGCGATGACCGCCGCCGCCCCCGGCGCCATCTGCGCCAGCCGGTCGGCGGTCGGCATGGGGCTCCCCGCTTCCCCGCTCTCTCCCCCGATGGCCGACATGCCCATGGCCGAGAAGTAGCCGCCGGTCTCGGCGGCGATGCGCTCGTCCGCGAT
>JADDPV010000005.1 GCA_016781705.1 Rubrobacter sp. | reverse complement strand
CGCGGTCGCGGCTGGTGGCGGGAGTGCTGCTGATCCTCATGCCCGCGGTAGTCTACGGTGGGGCGAGCATCCTCTCGCTGCTGGTGGGCGACCCAGGGTACGCCGAGAACCAGCTCAGGCAGGATCTCTGGCGCGCCGGCCACGCCCACGCGGGCGTCCTGCTGGTGCTCTCGCTGGTGACCTTGCGCTACGTGGACGAGGCGGCGCTCCCGGAGGGGTTGAAGTCGGTGGCGCGGCACTCCATCCCGGCGGCGGCGGTCCTGCTGCCCGCGGCCTTCTTCCTCTCGGTTCTCTCCCCGGAGGCGACGGAGCCCAACGCGCTCATCAACCTCGCCTACGTCGGCGCGGTCTCGCTCGCGGTCGGGCTGCTGGTGCTCGGGGTCGGCCTCATCCGGGGGCGCCACGCGGGGGCTCGGGGGCGGTAGACAAGCTCTGCAGCGAGCCGGCGAAGACCCCTCTAAGATTCGTCGGTCTCGTCCTCTTCCCGATCCGCCCCGGGGGTGGAGCCGGCGCCGCCGATGCTCAAGATAGATCCGGCGGCACCAATGCTCAGTATGGAACCGGCGCTCCCGATGCTCAGTATGGAACCGGCACTACCGATGCTGAGAATGGAGCCGGCGCTGCCGATGCTCAAGATGCTGCCGACGCTCAGGATGCTGCCCACGCTGAAAGCGCTAAGGGCGCTTTGCGGGCCCCTGAATGCGAACAGGCCGGCGCGTCCTCCACCGACGCCGCGTGGTAACCTGCGGTTCCGCCCCGACCGGCCCGTCCCGTACGCGCGTGCGCCCTTCATGTTCGCTACCCCTTTGCCCGTCTCGTACCGTCGCCGGGGCAGTCTACCACCGCTGAGCTAACCGACCATAGGCCACTCCGGCTTCCTCGCCGCGAGCCGCTCGACGATGCCCCACTTCGAGCGTTCGAGGCTCTCGACGGCAAGGCCCACGTTTTGGACGTGGCGCAGCGGCTCGCGCAGGAGGTGGTCATTTTCGAGGAGCACGGAGAGCGGGTTCAGGAGCGCCTGCAAGGTGCGTACGGGCAGGAGTGGGCTTCGGACGTGCTCCAGGAGCAACAGGCGTCCGCCCGGACGCAGCACACGGGCGGCTTCAGCGACGGCCCGCTGGTCGTCGGGGATGGTGCACAGCCCGAGGGTACAGACTACGGTGTCGAACGAAGCGTCGCCGAAGGGCAGCTCCTGGGCGTCGCCGGGGCGCAGATCGGCCTCGACGCCCAGCTCCCGGGCGCGGCGGCGGGAGATCTCGAGCATCCGCGGGCTCAACTCGACGCAGGTGAGCCGGACGCCTTCGGGGTAGAAGCCCAGGTTACGGCCGGTGCCGGACGCTATCTCCAGCACCTCGCCGCGCGCCCGCGAGCAGACCCACCCACGCCCGCCGCCGAAGAGTAGCCTCTCGACCGGTGCGATCAGCCTGTCATACCGCTCCGCCGCCCGGTCGTAGAGCCGCCGGACACGCTCTGTGTCGCCGCTCTTGCCGCTTCGCGGCGCCATCAACGGTCAGCTTTCGGCCATCAGCAAAAGGACCATGACACGCTCCCCGATCGTACTACCATCTCTCCCGAGCCTCGCCACCAGAGCACCGGCGTCCGAGCGGCCACGGTAGCATACCGCATGGCCAGAGGTGGCGGCTGATGGCTGAAAGCTGACGGCTACAAAGTCACCGCTACGCGGATCGGGTTCCCCTTCTTTTCGTGCAGGTACTCGAGCGCGGTGTTGACTTCATCGAGGGGGAAGGTGTGGATGATGAATCGTTCGAGGTTCAGCCGGCCAGCCGCGGCCAGTTGCACGAGCTGCTCGATGCCCCGCTTCGTGAAGCCGTAGGAGCCCGGGAGCGAGATCTGCTTCCTCACGAAGACCGTCGGCGGCAGCGTCTCGATGGGGTCGGCCCCGAGCCCAACGACCACGACGCGCCCGTTTGGCGCCACCGCCTCGACGCACTGCGAGATCGTCTGCCGCAGCCCCACGAACTCCGCCGCGACGTCCACCCCGAGGCCCCCGTGGCTTCCAATATCGCCTCGACCGGCGAGGTGCTCCGGGGGTTGATCGTCAGGTCCGCGCCCATCGCCTTCGCGCGTTCCAGCTGCTCGTCGCGGGCGTCGCTCGCCGCGCTCGTCCCGTTAAGGCTCCGTATACTCCGTGTAGGCGCCCCTTTCCCCAAGGATTTCTTTACGAGTCATGGTGGTTGTATCCAGGGCCAGCGTCAAACCCGCCCACTAAAGCTCGCGGGCCAACTCCGCGTAGCGGTCGAGGGTTTGCGGGTTGGCGAGCGAGTCGCGGCTGGCCGCTTTCTCGGGCGGGGTGCCGGAGAGGATCTTCTTGACGGGGACCTCCAGCTTCTTGCCGTTGAGGGTACGCGGCACGTCCTCGACGGCGAGGATCTCATTCGGGACGTGGCGGGGCGAGGTGGTGTCCCGGATCGCGGCCTTTATCTTGTTCTTGAGCTCGTCGTCCAGCTCGGCGTCCTCCCGCAACACGACGAAGAGGGGCATGAAGGCGGATCCGTCCGGCTGCTGGATGTCCACGACGAGGCTGTCGGCGACCTCGGGGACTGACTCGACGGCGCGGTAGATCTCGCTGGTCCCCATCCTCACGCCGCCGCGGTTTATCGTCGAGTCGCTGCGACCGTAGATCACGCAACTACCGGAGGGCTTCACCTTGATCCAATCCCCATGCCTCCAGATGCCGGGGTACATGTCGAAGTAGCTCTCCCGGTACCGCTCACCACCCTCGTCGTTCCACAAGAAGAGCGGCATGGAGGGCATCGGCTCGGTGATGACGAGCTCTCCGACCTCGTCTATGACCGCGTTCCCCTCCTCGTCGAACGCCTCGACCTTCGCCCCCAGAGACCGGGACTGAATCTCCCCACTGCGCACTGGCAGGAGGGGACAACCCCCGACGAACGCCGTACACACGTCCGTGCCGCCGCTCGTCGAGAAGAGCCAGAGGTCTTTGACGCTCTTGTAGACCCAGTCGAAGCCCTCGGGTGGGAGCGGCGAGCCGGTGGAGCCGATGCTTTGGAGGGCGGAGAGGTCGTAGTCCTTGCCGGGCTCTATGCCGGACTTCATGCAGCTCGTGAGGTAGCCGGCGCTGGTGCCGAAGCAGGTCATGCCGGTGTTCTGGGCGAACTCCCAGAGGACGTTCATGTCCGGGTGGCCGGGGTTGCCGTCGTAGGCGAGGATGGTCGCGCCCAAAAGGAGGCCGCCGACGATGAAGTTCCACATCATCCAACCCGTCGTGGTGAACCAAAAGAGCCTGCTCTCCGGCCCCACGTCCGCGTGCAGCTTGAGCTTCTTTAGCTGCTCGACGAGGATGCCGCCGTGACCCTGCACTATGGCCTTCGGCAGCCCCGTCGTCCCGGAGGAGTAGAGCACCCACAACGGGTGGTCGAACGGCACCTGCTTGAAGGAGAGCTCCGCGCCTTCGTTCCCGGAGAGCAGGTCGTGCCAGAACGTCACGTCTTTGAGGCCGCTCACGTCCGGCTCGTCGCTCAGGTACGGCACGACGACGGTCTTCTGCAGCGAGGGCATCTCGCTCTGGAGGTGGGCAACGACCTCGGTGCGATCGTAGTCCTTGCCGCCGTAGCGGTAGCCGTCCACGGCGAAGAGGACCTTCGGCTCTATCTGGGCGAAGCGGTCCACGACGCTGCCCGCCCCGAAGTCCGGCGAGCAGCTCGACCAGACGGCGCCTAGAGACGCGCACGCAAGAAAGGCGACGACCGCCTCCGGCGCGTTCGGCACGTAGGCCACGACCCTGTCGCCGCGCCCGACTCCCAGTGACTTCAAGCCCGCCGCCACCGCCACGACCCTCTCACGCAACTCGCGCCACGTCATCTCGCCGAGAGCCCGCGTCTCCGACTGGTACATGACCGCCGGCTCGTCGGGTCGGTCGTCGGCGTGGCGGAAGACGTGCTCGGCGTAGTTGAGCTCGGCCCCCTCGAACCACTTCGCGCCCGGCATCTTGCGCTCGCTGAGAACCCGCGTGTACGGCTTCGACGCCTTCACGCCGCCGTACTCCCAAATGGTGGCCCAGAACTCCTCCAGCTCCGTCACCGACCACTCCCACAACTCTTCGTAGTCCTCGAAGCGCAGGCCCTTGTTCTCTTCTAGCCAGCGCATGTAGTGGGTGATCTTGGCGTCCTCTTTGAACTCTTCGGAGGGCTCCCAGAGCAGGGTCCCCTCTACCGCTTCAGTCATGCCTTTTCCTTTCGCTCCGCCGGTGTTCTCGGGGTTCGCTCGCTACCACTGGGCAGTGGCGGCGCCGTCCATCGTGAGGGAGGCCCCGCTGATGAACGAGGCATCGGGGGTGCAGAGGAACGCCACGAGCTCGGCGACCTCCTCGGGCTCGACGAGGCGTTTGATCGCCGGGCTCGTCAGCATCACCTTCTCTATGACCTCTTCCTCCGGGATGCCGCGCGTCCTGGCCTGGTCCGCGATCTGGCCCTCCACCAACGGCGTCCTCACATACGCTGGACAGATACAGTTCGACGTGACCCCCTTCGGTCCCCCTTCGAGGGCGATGACCTTGTTCAAACCCTCCAGCCCGTGCTTGGCCGAGATGTACGCCGCCTTGTAGGGAGAGGCCCGCAAGCCGTGTACGCTAGAGATGTTCACGACGCGCCCCCAGCCCTTCTCGTACATCCCCGGCAGCGCTAACCTCACGATCCTGAACGGCGCCTCCAGCATTACCTTCAGTATCGCCGCGTACCTCTCGGGCGGGAACTCCTCTATAGCCGCCACGTGCTGCAGCCCAGCATTGTTGACCACGATGTCCGCCTCGATCTCCAAAGAGTCGAGCACCCCATCGTCTGAGAGATCGGCCTGCAAGGCCTCCCCGCCTATCGCCTCGGCGGCCTCTCTGGCGGCGTCGCCGTTCAGGTCGAGCACGGTCACGGCCGCGCCCGCCTTGCTCAGCCTCTCGGCGACCGCCTTGCCTATGCCACTCGCCGCCCCGGTGACCAGGGCACTACGCCCCGTCAGGTCCAAATTGACTGCCGCCGTCCCCGGCGCCACGTAAGATTCGCCCATGCTCCCTCTCCTGTTTAGAGAAGCCCTCTTGCCTCCGAACACTTTTCCAGAATCGCCGCCCCGCGTAAACCAGTATAAGCCGGCCCACCGGCGTACGGCAGGCAGGTCCACCGGCTGGAGAGACCTCGAACGAAAGCCCGCCCGCCAGAAAGATGCCGGGCAACCAACGTCCCGGCCCCGTCCATCCTTCGCTCGAAAAAAGTCTGCCGGCGAGTCTTCCTCTCCGGGCTCGTCAGCCCGGAGGTTTAGCCCGAGGTCTCCAGGCGCGCCGAAGACCACCGACGAGCCGTGCGCCCTCAGTATGTTGTAGCTCCTTTTTTTGTCGCCACAACTTGCTGTGCCTGGAGGATCTTCTGTGCAGCCCCTGGCTATGCTATATTCCCTCTTCCTGGAAACAGGACCACAGGAGGGGACCCAGCTGGTATCGCGCAAACTACCGACCACCCGACGCACTACGCCCACCGGCAAGGGCAAGACTCTGCACATCCCTGCCGCCTTCGAGACGGGCAGGCCGACCGGCGGGCGGAGAAGCGGAGGTGCGCGGCTGCCCTACGCACCCGGCCTGGACGGGCTACGCGCGCTGGCCGTCACCGCGGTACTCCTCTATCACGCGGATCTGGCCTGGATCCCCGGCGGCTTCCTCGGCGTCGAGATATTCTTCGTCATCAGCGGGTACCTGATCACGGCCCTGCTATTGGTGGAGTGGCGCAAGCGAGGCCGGATAGACCTCAAGGCTTTCTGGCTGCGGCGCGCCTGCCGGCTCTTGCCCGCTTTGTACGTCGTGCTCGTGGTCACGCTCTCCTTCGCCGTGGTGGTCCTGCCGGGCGAGGTCGCCGGGCTGCGCAGCGACGTGATCGCAGCGTTCGGATACGTAACCAACTGGTACCTCATGTTCGCCCACGAGTCCTACTTCGAATCTGTCGGCAGGCCGTCGCTCCTCAAGCACCTGTGGTCGCTGGCGATTGAAGAGCAGTTCTACGTGCTATTGGCCCCTGTTTTTCGCCTTCTTGCTGACCCGCTGGCGACGCCGGTACGCGCTGCTCGTCGCGCTCGTGATCGCGGCGGCCTCGGCCTCGCTGATGGCCGTCCTCTACCAGCCCGGCCTGGACCCCTCGCGCGTCTACTACGGCACGGATACCCGGGCCGCCGGGCTCCTCATCGGAGCTGCCCTGGCCTTCGCGTGGACCCCGGCTCGAGCGGCGGATTACTACACCGCGGTCAGATGCCTGCGGGCACGCCGCAACCGGCATCTGGTGCGGCTCAAACGCCGGTGGAACTGGACTCTCCCCGCACTACTCGACCTCCTGGTCCTCACCACGCTCGGCTGCCTCGTCTGGGCGTGCCTGCGGGTCGGCGAGTCTCAGGCCTTCCTCTACCAGGGCGGATTCGCTCTGGTCGGGCTCGCCACCGCCGCCGCGATACTCGCCACCGTTCACCCGCGCGCGCGGCTAGGCACGAGACTGCTCGGCTGGCGACCGTTGCTCTGGATCGGGCTACGCTCCTACGGCATCTACCTGTGGCACTGGCCGGTGTACATGATCACGCGCCCAGACCTCGACGTGCACCTGCACGGGCTTCCGCTGCTGGCGCTGCGGCTGACGACCACGCTCGCGCTCGCGGACCTCTCCTACCGCTACGTGGAAGTCCCGGCTCGCTCCGGCGCGCTCGGACGAGCTTGGAGGTCGCTGCGCGAGGCGCGCGGTCTCCGGCGTTGGGGACTGGGCGCCGGGTGGGTCGGGGCCGTCGGGGCCAGCGTGACGTTCTCCGTGGTGCTCGGCATGTCTGTGGTGCACGCCGAACCTCCGCCCCCTCCTTCCTACCTCGCCTCCATGGAGGCTAGAAGCCATCTCATAAATGGGTAATGAGGAGACCGGATTGACTTGGAGAGCACTACGGATGGCGTTTTTTCGCCTTATTCGAGGTCGAGCCTTTCTCGAAAGTACACCTTCGGCAGCACGCCGGGTATTTATGAGATGAGTTCTATCCATACCGAAGCACCTGCAAAGAGGACAGGGAACAAACCCGAGACCCCCAGCGCCAGACCAGAGATCACCACCGAAAAGCCTCCCGCCGAAGCAGCCTCCGCCGAGGAAACCCCTGACGAGGAGGTCCCCACCACCCCGCCCGCAGACGTGCAGGCGCTCACGGGACCGGTTACGGCTATAGGCGACTCGGTGATGCTCGGCTCCATCGCGGAGCTCCAGAAACCCATCGGCAACCTACCTATCATTGACGCGGAGGTCGGTCTTCAGGTGGCTACCGCTATAGACATCCTGTGGCAGCGCCGCGCCGCGGGCCAACTCGGCGAGGTCGTGATCGTGCACCTCGGCAACAACGGCACCTTCACCGCCGAGCAGTTCGACGAGATGATGAAAGCCCTGGAAGGCCGCAGGGTCATCTTCGTGAACTTGAAGGTTCCGCGCACCTGGGAAGGACCCAACAACCAGGTGCTGGCCGACGGCGTGAAGCGGTACGATAACACCACGCTCGTCGACTGGAACTCCACAAGCCTCTACCACCCCGAGTATTTCTGGGACGATGGCATGCACCTCCGCCCCGAAGGGGCGAAGGTTTACGCGGACCTGATCTCCGCGCAACTTCGGGCACCCTGAACACCTCCACGCGCGGCCGACGGCGGGGGCTAGAGTTCTTCGCCAACTCCTCCTCAAGGCTCTCCGCACGGACGGCCTTGCCGTTGAAGATTTCCCAGGCCTCGCCCGCCGAACCTACAGCGGACGCGGCAGGTTCAAGTCAAGCACTCGGCTAAAGAGTCCAGGCCACCGGGAACTCCATCGCCGGGAATGCTGGGCTGCGCAGCCTCGGACTATAGAGTATCCGAACGGGCCTGAATGCCGCCCGGCCCCACCCCGTATTTCTCAGCCAGCCCGGATTATTCATGAACCCTTCCGCAGAGTCTGCTCCGTTGAGCGAGAGAGCGATGAATGTCCCGAGAAGTCGGCTTATGTGCAGGCCATCGTGGATTCGAAGCGTCCGAAATCGCTCTTCCCTTATTCATCGACAAAACTCACTCCCATGAATAATCTGGGTTAGAACAATCAGATTCTTCAACGGAGTTCCCTCCAACCTACTTGACAGCGGACGCCCGTCCCGTATACAGTCTCCTATATCTACTAAGTTGGTAGACAAAGTTGTATAGAAAGGATCGTGGTAAGGATGAGGAGCTTGATCGTTCTGGCCCTTGTGGATATGCCGTCCCAGATGGTGGATGCGTCTTTGTGGGTGGCTTGAGGTGGGTGCGCCAAAGTAGCAGCGCCGAGAAATGTGCCACTCGGCCCATGCACTGACTACTCCACCCGGATTACAGTTATGCACTAAATCTGTAAACAAAACAGAGAACGAGAGGTCGGGTTAAATGAGGAGCTTGGTCATTCTGGCGATAGTCGGTTTCATCGCCCAGTTGGTGGACGGGGCGTTGGGAATGGCCTACGGGGTGACATCCACGACGCTATTGTTGACGGCGGGGATCGCGCCGGCTGTGGCGTCGGCGAGCGTCCACCTCTCCGAGGTGGGCACGACGCTCGCGTCGGGGGCGTCGCACTGGAAGTTCGGCAACGTGGACTGGGGCAAGGTTGGCTGGCTCGCAATCCCCGGCGGCATCGGCGCCTTCGTCGGCGCAGTGTTCCTGAGCAACCTCGACGCCGCGGTCGCCGAGCCGTTCGTGGCGATCTTCCTCTTCTGCCTCGGCGTGTACATCCTGGCCCGCTTCGCCTTCTCCAGGGTCGGCCAGCTCATCAACGAGCGGCCGGTGCCCAGGAAGCTCCTCTCGCCCCTCGGCATAGTCGCGGGCTTCCTCGACGCCGTCGGCGGCGGTGGGTGGGGTCCGATCTCTACGCCCACCCTCCTCTCCTCGCGCAGGATGGAGCCGCGCAAGGTCGTCGGTACCGTGGATACCAGCGAGTTCGTCGTCGCCCTGTGCGCCAGCATCGGTTTCCTCCTGTCGCTTGGCTCTCAGGAGATAGCGTTGGGCATAGTCGCCGTGCTCCTGGCTGGCGGCCTCGTCGCCGCCCCGATAGCCGCCTGGGTAGTCCGCCACCTCAACGCCCGGGTCATGGGTACCGCAGTCGGCGGCGTCATACTCCTCACCAACGCCCGCACCTTCCTCAAGGCCGTCGGCGTAGACCCGAGCCTGAACACGCTCGTCTACATGGCCCTCGCCGCCGTCTGGATCGTCGCCCTCTACTTCGCCATCTCTGCCGCCCGCCGCAAGGCCGAGCCCGTGCTCGAAACGTAACAGACCTGTAGGGGCGCGGTCCGAGGAGATCGGGCCGCGCCTGCTTTATGCGCTCGTTGTCTATTAACATAGTTACCAAAATAGACAAAAAGGAGGGGGAAATGGCCGGGGTAATGAAGCGATGTGCGGCGAGCGCGGCGGCACGAGCCGCACGGTCGCTAGAAGATCTCACACGACTCTTAGGAGGTAGAAGATGATCGATCGCCCGAACGTGGTGATGATCGTGGCGGACACGTTTCGCTCCGACCGGTTGGGGGCCTACGGGAACCGCTGGATCCACACGCCCTACCTGGACGAGTTCGCTCGCCAGTCGGTGGTCTTCGACCACCACACGGTCTCGTCTTTCCCGACGATGCCCGCCCGCGCGGACTACCTCACGGGGACGTTCTCGTACACGCACATGGGTTGGGAGCCGTTGCCCCGACGGCTGGCAACCCTACCGCAGATCCTCTCGAGGGCCGGCTACCATACGATGGGCGTCGTGGACACGCCGTTCTACATCCGCAACGGCTTCGGCTACGACCGCGGCTTCGACGACTTCTTGTGGGTGCGCGGGCAGGGCGACGACACCAGGCCGCACGAGCGTGCCGACATGCGCTCCACGTGGCGCTCCGAGGAAGACCGGATGGTGGCACGCACCATGACCGAGGCCGAGCGGTGGTTAGAGCGCCACTACGACGAGAGGTTCTTCCTCTACGTGGACACCTGGGACCCGCACGAGCCCTGGGACGCGTCAGACTACTACACTGCCAGGTACAGGGAAAGGTACAAAGGGGAGCAGATCTACCCGGCCTACGGGGACTGGAAGAGGGCCGGCCTCACCCAAGACGACGTGGACCTCGGCCACGCCACCTACTGCGGCGAGGTCACGATGGTGGACTTCTGGTCGGACGGCTCCTCGCCAAGCTGGACACCCTGGGCCTCCGGGAGAAAGCGGTGGTCCTCTTCACCTCCGATCACGGCTTCTACTTCGGGGAGCACGGTTACTTCGGTAAGGCCGAGTGGGTCCACGACCCGGAGGCGACCGTCACAGCGGGTTCCTCCACGCCCGAGTGGCTGGCCGAGTCCTGGCTACTCACGGTCGAGCGGTCCCCGCTCTACAAGGAGTTGACAAACGTCCCCCTGATGGTCCGCGGCCCCGGCCTGGAGCCCGGCCGCCGGCAGGCGCTGACCACCGCCCCGGACATAGCGCCAACGGTCCTGGAGATGGTGGGGCTCGGGGGACTCCCGAGCACGATGGCGGGTGAGTCGTTCGGTGGGGTCCTCTCCGGGGAGAGGGCCGAGCACCAGGCGTTCGTCGTCAGCTCCTGGCCCCTCTATCTGGCGGAGGGTGAGATCACCACGGCCGTGGACTCGAAAGTCCGTAGAATCTCCTCCTACATGCCGCTCACCGTCACCACCCGCGACCGGTCCCTGATTCTGGGCGGCCCCGACGACGAGCCGGAGCTCTACGATCTCAAAGCCGACCCAGACGAGCAGCGTAACGTCTGGAGGGAGCGCGGCGGCGAGGGCGCGACGCTCGCCACGGACGCCATCTCCTTCCTGGAGAGCCTCGGCACGCCGGAGGAACACCTGGTCCCCCGCCGTAGGGCGCTCGACGGCTGGCGCTCGGGCAGGGACGGCGTGGTGGGCATCAGCCGGTTGGACAGGGCGTCTTAGCACCTGGAGCGAAGCCGAGACTGGGTGGGACCGGAGGGCGGCGGGCCCGGCTTCCGGTCCCGCCCGGCTGCTCACCGGTACCGGACGGCGGGCGCCCCGAGGAGCCTGTCGAGGTCGTGGTCCTCGGGGTAGTACCGGTGAGGTTAGGGGGCGGCGAAAGCCGTTGCGGACTCCGGTCCACCCACGTATCCGGCTCCAATACGGCCCGCGAGCGCCTGCACCTCCGGGACGAGCACTCGTCTACGGTCACGGCGAAGCCGCCGACGCAACAGGAGCGTCGGTGCTCACCTCGCTCGCCGCCTGCAGGACGCCCCTGGACGGCTTCGTGAAGCATCCCGCCGGGTACGTTGAGACAAGTGTACGGAGGTTCGAAGAAAGGAGCACGCTTCGAGCGTCACCGACGAGCTGTTGAGAAACAACGAGCGATACGCCGAGTCTTTCGGCTTCGCCCGAGGCGCTTGAGCATCCGAGAGACCGTCGATCCGCTGGGCCGCACCCTGCTGCCCACCCGCCCCCTCGAGGGGCCCGCGCCTCTCTCTAGGGCATGGTGGGGCCACCACCGGGCGCCCTTCGAGGAGGTCCGCCTCCAGGAGCCTCCACCTCCCCCTCGTCCATCTTCGGACGGGGGCCGCGGGACGCTTCTCCTCCGCGCCAGCGACCGACCCGCTCGGGCCGTCGCGACGTGATGTGGCGTCTCTGACCGAAGAGATCCCGGCTCCGAAGGCACGCAGGCGGCCTCGGCCTATCTTGAGCGTGCTGCGCGCTCGGCGGCCTCGACGATCTTCTTCTGGCGCAGGTCTTCGGAGCAGGCGTTCATGCCCCCATGACACCGGATATAGTCCAAACACCAGTGCGAGGCACTTTAGAGGCAGCAGACCAAGACTACGCGGAAAGGAACAAGTATGGAAAACGGACGAGTAAGGGAGCGCGGTTTCACCCTGTGGTTCACGGGGCTTTCGGGGGCCGGGAAGACAACCGTCGCCGAGATCGTGGAGAAGGAGCTGCGGGAGAGGGGACGCCGGGTGGAGGTTCTCGACGGGGACATCGTGCGGACCAACCTCTCCAAGGGCCTCGGCTTCTCGCGCGAGGACCGGAACGTCAACGTACTGCGCATCGGGTTCGTGGCGAACCTGTTGACCCGGAACGGCGTCGCGGTGATCGTGTCGGCCATCTCGCCGTTCAAGGAGGCGCGCGACCAGGTGCGGCGCAGGATCATCGACTTCGTCGAGGTCTTCGTGGATGCGCCTCTGGAGGTGTGCGCCGAACGCGACGTGAAGGGCCTCTACAAGAAGGCGTTCGCCGGCGAAATAGCGCAGTTCACCGGCGTCTCGGACCCCTACGAGCCACCGGCCGCACCGGACCTCGTGCTCAAGACGGCCGAGGAGGAGCCCCACGAGAGCGCGAGCCGGGTCATAGAGAAGCTGGAGTTCTTCGGCTACCTCCCGACGGAGCGCGACCCGACGTACCGCTGGGACTCGCGCTAGGAGCGCGCCTGAACCTTCCTCTACGCGTCGGGCGTCGCGGGCCGGAGTTGGTGGCGGGGGGTGAAGAAGGAGCGGTAGGAGAAGAGGCCGACGAGGATCGCCGAGATCGCGACGCTCCCCAGCAGCATGTAGAGGACCACGATCTGCAACCGCACCGCCTCCAGCGGGTCCGCGCCGCCGATTATCATGCCGGCCATCGCCCCCGGTAGGAAGACGATGCCCACCGTCTTCGTCGAGTCCACCAGCGGTATCATGGCGCTGCGCAGGGAACTCTTGAGCACGGGGGCGACGGCCTGCCGGCTCGTCGCCCCCAAAGCAAGGGCCGCCTCGATGTTTGCCCGCTGTGCCTCTACGTCGTCCCTTATGCGGCCCATCGTCAGGCTCGCGGCGTTCATGGAGTTCCCGACGACCATGCCGCCCAACGGGATGAGGTACCGGCCCGTCGGCGGCACCACCTGCAAGACGAGCAACAGCCCCAAAGTGCAGACCGCCGCGACGCCTATCGCCGCCGCGGCGAGTGGGAGCGCGCGGTGCACGCCACGAGCACGGCGCGAGGAGGTCCAGCCCGCGAAGCCGACCATGACCGCCAGGAGCAGCGCGACGTAGCCTAAAGAGTCGAGCCCGAAGACGAAGTTTATGACGTAGCCGATGGCGGCGAGCTGGACGAACGAGCGGACGACGGCGACCCCGATGTCCTTCTCGAGGTCGAGCTTCTCGTAGAAGCTGAGGGCGACCGCGACGGCCACGAGCCCCAAAGCCAGCAGCGCCGACGCAACGGTGCCAAGACCCTCCAAGCTAAATCCTCCCGGAGACGAACCGTCTCATCCGCTCGCGCCCCCCGCCGTCGAACTCCTCCCTGCTCCAGGCCCCTTCACGGCGGCCGTCGGCCAAGAGGATCACCCGGTCGGCCAAGCGTTCCACTTGCTCGAGGTCGTGGCTGACCGCGATGATGGTCAGGCCCTCGCGGCGGTTGAGGGCCAGGATCGACTTCTCCACCCGGTCGCGCGCGGCCTCGTCGAGGGCGCTGGTCGGCTCGTCCATGAGCAGGACCTCCGGCCCGAGCGCCAGCGCCCGGGCGATGGAGACCCGCTGCTGCTGGCCGACCGAGAGGCTCTGCGGGTCGCGGCGCAGGAAAGAGTCGTCGAGGCCGGCCATCCGCAGGAGCTCCCCGGCGTCGGCGCCCTCGCCGATCAGGCGAGGCCCGTAGAGGACACACTCCTCGACTGAAGCGCCGGAGAGGGCGGGGAGCTGGAAGATCATGCCCACCCTGCGCCTCAGCTCCAGCGGGTCCATCGCGTCCGTCGGCTCGCCGTCCAGAAAGACCTCCCCCGAAGACGGTTCTATAAGGCGGTTCAGGGCGCGCAGCAGCGTGCTCTTCCCGGCCCCCGAAGGCCCCGCCACGCAGACGATTTCTCCCTCCGGTATCGTGACGTTCACGCCCCGCAGGATCTCCGCCCCGCCCGCGACGTACCACAGGTCTCTGGTTTCTATCTTCCCGCAAGCCACGCTAAAGCACTTCCCGACTCAGGTAGGCGTAGAGACCGTCGAAGAGGGGATCGGTGTGCAGAATGAGGGTCGGATCATCGGGCAGGACGAGCTGCATTCCCCTGACGATGGCGTCCAACCCATCGGACTCCGGCCACCCGTACTTCTCGTCCAAGAGGTCGGCGTCGTGGACGATCTCGGCGTTCTCGGCCAGCACGGGGTCTTCGAGATCGTACTGTTTCAGGAACGTCTCGAAGGAGCAGTCCTCGCCGTGGTGGGAGAGCCTCGCCCCGGCGACATCGAATAGCTCCGCTCCGTCGGGAGCCTCGGCGGGGTCCTCGAAGAAGCGGAAGTCGGCCTGGGGGTCCACGAACCGTTCTATGAGCCATACGCAGGCGGTCCGGTCCACGTGGCATCCGCGGCGGGTGGCCCAGAGCACGGCCTACCCGCCGCTTCCGGCGCTCGCCTCATCGGCTTCCGCCGCA
>JADDPV010000275.1 GCA_016781705.1 Rubrobacter sp. | reverse complement strand
GGTCAAGCCCTGGCGCGGCCTCATCTTTTATTTATGACCAGGCCTCAACTAATCCAACCGATTGTGTCATCTCTCGTCTGCTTCCCGCAAGCCCGCATTTGATGCTTCTAAGTGCTTAGTACATCGACCGATGCCTGCATGTTTTCATCATACGGAACGTGGTGTTTATTGGTGGGCTGGTTGTGCTAGTAATAAGCATGTAAGGTACAAATCCCTTGCGAAGGGGATGGGACGTTGGGAGGAGGATGAGGTTCAGCGCGAACGTTTCCATTTTGTTCAAGGAGGTGCCATTTTCTGGAGCGGTTTGGGCGGGCGGCCGAGGCCGGCTCTTCGGCAGTCGAGTTCTGGTGGCCGTCCGGCGAGGACCTCGGCGAGGTGGAGGGGGTGATCAAGGACACGGGCGTTGAGTCGCGCTCTTCAACTTCGATGCCGGGGACATGCCGGCGGGTGACCGGGGGCTGGTAAGTGCCCCGGATCGTGAGCCGCGGTTCCGGGAGAACGTGCCGGTGGCGCTGGAGTTGGCGCGTTCTCTGGGATGTCGCCGGATGAACGTCCTCGTGGGACACGCCTTGTCGGGCATGGAGCGCGAGGAGCAATTGGATCTGGCGAGAAACAACGTAGGGTTCGCCGCCGACGAGGCTCGGGAGGCCGGCGTCGAGGTGGTGGTGGAGGCCATGAACACCTTCGAGAACGGGCCGTGTGCCTCCTGTACACGACGGCGCAGGCGGTGGAGTTCGTGCGGAGCGTGGGGCGGGGGAACGTGAAGATTCAGCACGACTTCTACCACATGCAGCGGATGGAGGGGAACCTGGTCGCGAACCTGCGGGAGCACATAGGCATGATCGGGCACGTCCAAGTTGCGGACTCGCCGGGCCGCGGGGAGCCGGGGACGGGGGAGATCCATTACCCCTATGTCCTCGCCCAACTCGACGAGCTCGGTTACGGTGGGTATGTGGGCCTCGAGTACAACCCGACGACCGGGACGACGGAGGAGAGCTTCGGCTGGCTGCCCAAGGAGTCGCGCGGCGGAGAAATCGCGGTTGGGGATCTGAAACCCTACTAAGGGAGACGCGATGGCTGAGAAGGTCGGCTTTATAGGGCTGGGGGTCATGGGAGGCCCATGGCCCGCAACTTGATGCAGGCGGGACACGATCTGGTGGTCCTTAATCGGAGCCGGGAGGCGATGGACGAGCTCGCCGGTCAGGGAGCCCAGACGGCCGAAAGCCCCCGGGAGGTGGCCGAGGGGAACGATGTCGTCATCACCATGCTCCCCGACTCGCCGCAGGTGAAGGAGGTCCCAACCAGATCGTCGTTGCCCTCACCATAGAGGCGGTCTCGGAAGCGCTGGTCCTCGGGCCCAAGGCTGGGGTAGACCCGGCGACGATCATAGAGGTGCTCTCCGGAGGGCTCGCGGCGAACAGGTCGTGGAGGTTCGGGGGCCGAACTTCTTGGAGCACAACTTTGAGCCAGGGTTTAGAATAGATCTGCATTACAAGGATTTGGGCATCGCTTTGGCGGCGGCCAGGGAATATGGGGTGTCCCTGCCGGTGACGGCGATAGTAAGCCAGATGCTTGAGGCGTTGAGGATGAAGGGGCAGGGCGGCCAGGACCACTCGGCCATACTCACGCTTATCGAGGACCTGGCGCAGCACAGGATAGGGGAAGGAACCTGAGGGTTCTTTAAAGAAGGAGTAAGCTATGGCGAGCAAACGGCTCATAGACCAGATGACGGCCATCCTCGGGCCGGAGGGGGTGATCTCCGAGCGCGAGCAACTCCGCTCCTACGAGTGCGACGGCCTGATGAACTACCGGGTCGTCCCCGACCTCGTCGTCCTACCGGAGACCGCGGAGCAGGTGCAGAAGATAGTCAAGCTCTGCCACGACGAGGGCATCCCGTTCGTGGCGAGGGGCTCGGGCACCGGCCTCTCGGGCGGGGCGCTTCCGGTCGAGGCGGGGGTACTCATAGTGCTCTCCAGGATGCGCCGCATCCTGGAGGTCGACATCCCGAACCAGCGGGTCGTTGTCGAGCCGGGGGTCATAAACATCTGGGTCTCCCAGGCGATCGCCGACGAGGGCTACTACTATGCCCCGGACCCGGCGAGCCAGATCATCTCCTCCATCGGCGGCAACCTCGCCGAGAACTCCGGCGGCGTCCACTGCCTCAAATACGGCTTTACCACGAACCACGTGGTGGGCGCTGAGGTCGTCCTCCCCGATGGCTCTGTGGTGGACATCGGCGGCGGCAAGGCGCCGGACGCTCCGGGCTACGAGCTTTTGGGCGCGTTCGTCGGCTCCGAGGGGACGCTCGGGATAGCGACCAAGATTACGCTGCGGGTCGTGCGCAAACCCGAGGCGGTGAGCACCCTGCTCGCGGCGTTCAAGGACACCGAGGAGGCCGGGGACGCCGTCTCGGGGATCATCGGCAGCGGCATCGTGCCGGCGGCGATCGAGATGATGGACGCCCTGTGCATCGAGGCGGTCGAGACGGCCGTGCACCCGGGCTTCCCCGAGGCCGGGGCGATCCTGATAGTCGAGCTCGACGGCCCGCAGGCCGAGGTCGAGACCCAGTTCCAGCAGACCATCGAGATCTGCGAGGAGGCCGGCGCCTCGGAGATAAGGATCGCCGAGGACGACGCCGAGCGAGCGCTGTTCTGGAAGGGCCGCAAGGCCGCGTTCGCGGCGATGGGCCGCATCAGCAACGACTACTACGTGCAGGACTCCGTCGTCCCGCGCACGGAGCTCGGGGCGGTCCTGAAGCGCATCTCCGAGATCGGCCGGGAGGCCGGCATGCGGGTGGCGAACGTGTTCCACGCCGGGGACGGCAACCTCCACCCGCTGGTCCTCTACGACAACGACGTCCCGGGCGAGGCCGAGAAGGCCGAGGACGTGGCCGGCGAGATAGTCCTCATCTGCCTCGAGCACGGCGGCTCCCTGACCGGCGAGCACGGCATCGGCAAGGACAAGATGAAGTACATGCCCAAGATGTTCACCACCGACGACCTGAACGTCATGCAGCTGTTGAGGTGCGCCTTCGACCCGCACCACCTGTGCAACCCCGGCAAGATCTTCCCGACGCCGCGCCTGTGCGGCGAGCGCCCCGGCCCGTTCCGCATGCACCCGGTCCAGAAGGCCGGGCTCGCCGAGAACTTCTAAGGAGGCCCCGTGGACACGCGCACGCAGAACGTCTCCCTGGAAGACCTGCAGAACATAGTCGGCGAGCAGCACGCCCGCGAGGCCGCCGCCGAAGACGCGATAGACGGCGTCGAGCCCCGGTTCGTCGCCGAGCCCGGCTCCGTCGAGGAGACGAGCGCCCTCTTGAAGCTCGCGGACGGCGCGGGCCTCGCGGTGGCCCCCAGGGGCGGCAGGACCATGTTGCACCTGGGCAACCCGCCGCGGGAGCTGGACCTCGTCGTCAGCACCGCGAGGATGGACGAGGTCATAGAGCACGTCCCCGGGGACCAGGTGGTAAGGGTCCAGGCCGGGATGAGGCTGGGGGAGCTGCAGGAGCGGCTCGCCGGGTCCAACCAGATGATAGGCGTAGACCCGCCGGAGGAGCGGGCGGGGGCCACGATCGGGGGCGTCGTCGCGGCGAACTCCTCCGGGCCGCGGCGCTACCGCTACGGGACGGTGCGGGATCTGATCATCGGGATCACCGTCGTCCTCGCCGACGGGACGGTGGCCAAGGCCGGCGGCAAGGTGGTCAAGAACGTGGCCGGCTACGACCTCGCGAAGCTCTTCACGGGTAGCCTGGGCACCCTGGGCGTGATCGCCTCGGCCAACTTCCGGCTGCACCCGCTCCCCGAGGCTGCCCAAACGGTGACGGTGGAGCTCGCCGACACCGCGGCGGCAGGCCAGGCGGCGCAGGCGGTCCTGCACTCCCAGCTCGTCCCGAGCGCGGTAGAGTTGGATTGGGGCGAGGACGCGAGGCTCCTCACCCTCCTCATCGAGGGGGTGGCGCCCGCGGTCGAGGCGCAGGCGGAGATGGCCTCCTTCCTGCTGAAGGGCTTCGGCGAGGTCCGCGTGCTCTCGGACGAGGAGGCTGAGAACCTCGGGCCGCTGGAGCCGGCCGGCGGTTCCGCCGGCGCGGACGAGGTAACCGTCAAGATCTCCGCGCCCCTCGCGGAGCTCACGGGTGTCCTGGACTCCACTTGGGGGGCCTGCTCTCGCAGGGGCGTCACGCCTCGCGCCACCGGGCAGGCCGGGATTGGGGTCACCTACGTCTCCCTCTCCGGCGGCGACGAGGAGGCCAAGGTCCAGGTCGTCGAGGAGTTGAGGGAGATCTGGGTCAGGAGGGGTGGGAGCGTCGTCGTGCGCGAGGCCCCGGCGGCGTTCAAGAGGCGGGTCGAGGTGTGGGGACCCGTGGGCACCAGGCTCGAGCTCACGCGCCGCGTAAAGGAGAAGTTCGATCCCCGGGGCATCCTGAACCCGGGCCGCTTTGTTGGAGGTATCTAGTGGATAACCGCAACGACTCCCTCGACCCGCGCCAGAGCGGGAACCCCTACGACGCGATGGACGCCACCGAGCGGCGGACCGACCCCTCGACGGCGCAGGACCAGGCTGGGGCTCAGGCCGTCGGGGCGGGGAGCCCGCAAGACCTCCCCGACGACACCTTCGCCTCGCGCGGCGCGGTCCGCCAGACGGTCGGGATAGGCCGCTCCACGGAGACCGGCAGCTACGTGTTCCCGGCCTTCGACGACCACCACCCGCCGGAGAAGGACCTCATAGACGACTGCGTCCACTGCGGCTTCTGCCTGCCCACCTGCCCGACGTACGTGCTCTTCGGGGAGGAGATGGACTCCCCGCGCGGGCGCATCTACCTGATGAACAAGGCCCTCACCGAAGAGCCCATGAACGACCAGATGGTGAGGCACTGGGACCTGTGTCTGGGGTGCATGGCCTGCGTGACCGCCTGCCCCTCGGGCGTCCAGTACGACAAGCTCATCGAGGCCACTCGCGGGCAGATAGAGCGCCGCTACCAGCGCTCCCCCCAGGATAGGGCGTTCAGGGAGATGATCTTCCAACTCTTCCCCTACCCGAACCGCCTGCGTCTCGCCGCGGCGCCCCTGAAGCTCTACCAGCGCTTCGGCATCGGCGACAGGCTCCGCAAGGCCGGCGTCATGGACATGCTCCCCAAGCGGCTGAAAGCGATGGAGGCCCTCATGCCCATGCTCACGGAGCAGCAGGAGGTTCCGGAGGTGACCGCCCCCGTGGGAGAGAAGCGCCGACGGGTTGGCTTCATAAAGGGCTGCGTGCAGCGGGTCTTTTTCTCCGACGTCAACTCCGCCACGGTGCGGGTGCTGGCCGCCGAGGGCTGCGAGGTCGTCGCGCCCAAGGGCCAGGGCTGCTGCGGCGCCCTGAGCGTACACGCGGGCCGCGAAGAGGAGTTCCAGCGGTTCGCCCGCAACCTGATCGACGAGTTCGAGGACCAGGGCCTGGACAATATCATCATCAACGCCGCCGGGTGCGGTTCGACCCTGAAGGAGTACGGCTACCTCCTGCGCGACGACGCCGAGTACGCCGAGCGCGCCAGCGCGTTCGCCGCCAAGGTCAGGGACGTCACGGAGTTTATCCAGGAGCTGGGGCCCGTGGCCGAGCGGCATCCCTTGCCGGTGTCGGCGGCCTACCACGACGCGTGCCACCTGGGCCACTCGCAGGGGATACGCCGGCAGCCGCGCCAGACGTTGAAGCAGATACCCGGCATGGAGGTCAGGGAGATAAAGGAGGCCGAGTTGTGCTGCGGGTCGGCCGGCATCTACAACATGGTCGAGCCGGAGCCCGCAACCGAGCTCGGCGACCGCAAGGCCAAGAACGTCCTTAACACTGGGGCGCGCATGGTCGTCACCTCCAACCCCGGCTGCATGCTCCAGATCCAGGCAAGCCTCAAGAGGATGGGTGAGAGCATGCCGATGGCCCACCCGATGGAGGTCCTCGACGCCTCCATCCGAGGCGAGCCGGTCGAGACGCTGCTGCGGCAGTAGGAGGAGAGGGGTGAGGATTTCCCGCTCCGTGCTGGCGGTGCCCGCCTCGAGCGAGAAGATGATCGAAAGGGGTCCGCTCTCCGGGGCGGACCTCTTTTTCCTGGACCTCGAGGACGCCGTCGCCCCGGCCGCCAAGGCGGCGGCCCGTGAGAACGTGGTCCGCGCCATCAACGAGCTCGACTGGCGCGGCAGGCCCACCGTGTACCGCGTGAACTCGCTCGATACCCCGTACTTCTACCGGGACGTCGTCGAGGTCGTGGAGCAGGCCGGGGAGAGCCTCGACGTCATCCTCGTCCCGAAGGTCGAGGCCCCCCGCGACCTGCACGCCCTGGACACCCTCCTCTCGAGCGTCGAGCTCGCCGCCGGCCTCACGCCCGGCAAAACGAAGCTCGAGGCCCAGATAGAGACCGCCCGGGGCCTGAGCGACGTGGACGCCATAGCCCGTTCGACCGCCCGCCTCGAAGCCCTTCACTTTGGCCCCGGCGACTACGCGGCGAGCGTGCGCATGCCCCAGACCAGCATCGGCACCGCCGACGAGTGGGACGAGGCGTACGGGGGCCACCGCTTCCACTACGCCATGCATCGCATCGTCGTCGCCGCCCGCGCCGCGAACCTGCGCGTCATAGACGGCCCCGTCGCCGACTACCGCGACGAAGAGGGACTCCGCAAGGCGTGCCTCGTCGCCCGCTCCTTGGGCTTCGATGGCAAGTGGTGCATCCATCCGGCCCAGGCGGAGGTCGTCAACGAGGTCTTCTTGCCCACCGAGAAAGAAGCCGAATGGGCAAGGAAGATCGTCGCCGCCTACGAGGAGGCCGGCGCTGCCGGGACGGGTTGCATAAGCGTTGACGGACACATGGTGGACGCCGCCTCGATAAGGATGGCACACAATACCCTGGATCTCGCGCGGGCTGCGGGAACTATCTGTTGTGGTGGATGATAAAAAGCCCGCGACGTGCGATACTCCTGAGCTGAATGAGGGGGCGCACTATTAAAAGCTGGTTCGTCACGGTGGCCGCCACGGTCGCGGTCGCGACCGTGGCCTTCGCTCTCGCCACCTTCGTCCTCGGGGCGCGCTCGCCTTTGGGGGCGAACGTCGGGAGCGAGATGCTCCGGGTGGAGGAGCGGCCCGTCGCCTACGAAGAGGCCGAGGCAGCGGCGGCCGAGGCCACGCAGACGGAGCGATCCCCCGAGGAGGCGCCGGCCGAGAACGTGTACGCTGCGACGATGACCCCGGAGGTCCGGGAGGACCTCGCCGACATCCCCGAGCGGGTGTACGTGCCCAACGTCATCGACGGTACGGTGAGCGTCATAGATCCCTACACGTTCGAGATCGTGGACTCCTACGAGGTCGGCGAGCTCCCGTTCCACGTGACGCCCTCGTGGGACATGAAGAGGCTCTACGTCAACAACGAGGCTTCCGGGACGTTCACGGTCATAGACCCCCTTACCGGCCGCCCCTCGGGGACGATCGAGGCGCCGTTCCCCTACAACTTCTACTACACCCCGGATGGAGAGAAGGCGATAGTAGTCGCCGAGCGCCTGCAGACGCTGGAGTTCCGCGACCCCGGGACGTGGGAGCTGTTGGGGAGCGTGTACATACCGTGGCCGGGGGTGGACCACATGGACTTCTCCGCCGATGGCCGGTACCTGCTGGCGAGCAGCGAGTGGAGCGGGGTCGTCTCGAAGGTGGACGTGGAGAAGATGGAGCTCGTGGGCTACGCCGAGGTCACCGGTGACCTGCCGATAGACATAAAGCTCTCGCCGGATGGCGAGGTCTTCTACGTGGCGAACCAGGGCAGCGGGGGCGTCTCCGTGATAGAGCCCGGCTCGATGCAGGAGATCGGCTTCATCCCCACGGGCGCGGGGGCGCACGGGTTGCAGATCTCACGCGACGCAAAGACCATGTACGTGAGCAACCGTATGGAGGGCACCGTCTCGGTGATAGACCTCGCGACGAACGAGGTCACCGACACGTGGATCACCGGCGGCACTCCTGACATGTTCCAGCTCTCGCCGGACGGGAAGAGGCTGTGGGTCTCCGGGCGCTACGACGGCGCGGTCTACGTCCTCGACACTGGGAGTGGGGAGCTCGTCTCCACCATCTACACGGGGGCCGAGCCGCACGGCATCGCCTACTTCCCCAACCCCGGACGCTTCAGCCTGGGCCACAACGGCGTCTACCGCTAGGGCGAGGGAGTCGAGAGTCGTTATCTCGACCCTCGCGGCGGGCTGATCGCTATAATCACCCGGCACCGTAAGCCGCCGGGGAGGCCTGGCAAGTCGTTCGCAAGAAGGAACCGGCCGATAACACCGTTCCTGCGCCGCTAGTGGGGCTCGATGCCCGGACGGCGCGGCTGGCGAGGCTCGCCGCGGCGCTCTCGGCGGCGTTGGTCTTGGGGCTGTTGTACCTCCTCTGGGAGGGATTCCGGGAGGAGGTGGGGCGGGCCGCGGCCGTTCTGGGGCGCGGGGACGTAGACGGCATCCGGGACTACGTGCTCTCGTTCGGGCTCTGGGCGCCGGTCGCCTCGACGCTGCTCATGGTCTTGCAGGCCCTCGCGGCGCCGTTGCCCTCGTTCGTCATCACCTTCGCGAACGGGCTGGCGTTCGGGACGTTGTGGGGGTGGGCGTTGAGCCTGTTCGGGCACACTTTAGCGGCGGCGGTGTGTTTCGCCCTTTCGCGCGCTCTGGGGCGGGCGCCGGTTGAGGTACTGGTCGGCAGGGCGGGTCTGAAGTCGGCGGATCGCTGGTTCGCGCGGTGGGGGGTGTACGCGGTGCTCGTCGCCCGGCTGGTGCCCGGCATCTCCTTCGACGTCGTCTCCTACGCCGCCGGGATCACGCGCATGAAGTTCCGCCGCTTTCTGGCGGCCACGGCGCTCGGCATCTTCCCCCAGACGCTCGTCTACTCCTACCTCGGCCACAGAGCCCCCGAACACGTCCGCCTGTTCCTGGTCTTCTCCGGCCTCGTCGTCGCCGGGGCGATAGTGTTCGCCGTCGTCCGGCGCAGGAGGCGCGGCAAGCCCGTACCCTGAGATGGGAGCCCGGGGCCGTGCGCGAGGGGATGGCCGATGCTACTCGCGGTGGCGGGGGAGCGCGCCGTGGGCATACGGGGACGAAAGGGGTCGAGGATAGACTTTTGGGAAGGGCTCGCCGGCCGGGTGCCGAGAAAGCCAGCCCGGATTATTCATGAACCCTTCCGCAGAGTCTGCTCCGTTCGGCGAGAGGGCGATGAATGTCCCGAGAAGAAGTCGGCTTATGTGTAGTCCATCGCGGATTCGAAGCGTCCGAAATCGCTCTTCCCTTATTCATCGACGAAACTCACTCCCATGAATAATTCGGGTTAGGAGTGGTATTCAAATCGCAGCGGCCTCCAGCTTGCCGGTGTCCGCTCCGGGCTGAAGCAATACCGGGTCCTGGGACGGGGCCTGTGGTTCTACGCGATCTTTACCGCCGTGAACGTTGCACCGGACGATGCTGGACCTCTATCGTAAACTAAAGCTTCCTAAGTTCGTCTCAAAGCTCTTTCTTCGCGGAGGTTGTTTTCATGCCAGACGTTACGGTGATAGGCGGCGGGCTCGCGGGCAGCGAGGCGGCCTGGCAGGCGGCGGAGATGGGTTGCTCGGTCGAGCTGTGGGAGATGCGCCCCCTGAAACAGACCCCGGCCCACCGCACCGAACACTTCGCCGAGCTCGTCTGCTCCAACTCTTTGGGCAACCGCTCCATCGAGACGGCCTCGGGGCTCCTCAAAGAGGAGCTGAGGCGCCTCGGGTCCGTCATCCTGCGCTGCGCCGACGCCAACTCCGTACCGGCCGGCGGCGCTTTAGGCGTCGCCCGCGAAGGCTTCCCGCGCGCCGTTACCGAGGCCGTCCACGCCCACCCGAACGTCGCGGTGGTCCGAAGGGAGGCCACCGGCATCCCCGACGGCTCGACCGTCGTCGCCACCGGCCCGCTGACCTCGGACGCTCTGGCCGGGGAGATCTCCGCCCTCTCCGGCGAGACCTTGTTCTTCTACGACGCGGCGTCGCCCATCATCTTCCGCGAGTCTTTGGACGAGGAGAAGGTCTACCTGGCGAGCCGCTATGGCAAGGGCGAGGCAGCTTACCTGAACTGTCCGATGGACGAAGAGGAGTATTACGCCTTCATCGAGGCGCTCGTCTGCGCGGAGCTCGCCCCGATAAAGGACTTCGAGGAGGGCATGTATTTCGAGGGCTGTTTGCCGGTCGAGGTCATCGCGCGCCGCGGCCCGGAGACGTTGCGCTTCGGCCCGATGAAGCCCGTCGGCTTGCCCGACCCAAGGACCGGTGAGGAGCCCTACGCCGTCGTGCAGCTGAGGCAGGACGACGCCGAGGGGCTGCTCTTCAACATGGTCGGCTTCCAGACGCGCCTGAAGTGGGGCGAGCAGAAGCGCGTGTTCCGCACGATTCCGGGCATGCAGAACGCCGACTTCGCGCGCATGGGCGTGATGCACCGCAACACGTACCTCCCCTCGAACCGGATGCTGGAGGCCACGATGCGCCTCAAGGGCGCGGATGCTTTGTTCTTCGCCGGCCAGCTCACCGGCGTGGAAGGCTACGTCGAGAGCGCCGCGATGGGCCACGTCGCCGGCGTCAACGCCGCAAGGGTGGCGCGCGGCCTTAAGCCGGTCGAGTTGCCTCGGGGGACCATGATCGGGGCTCTCGCCCACTACATCACCGTCAAGGAGGGCACCCTCCAACCGATCAACTCCAACTGGGGCCTCCTCCCTCCCGCCCCCAAGAAGGAGAACGGAAATCGCCTCTCCAAGCCCGAGCGCCGGCGGCGCCAGGCGGAGATGGCGCTCGCCGAGTTGGAGGAGTTCGCTGCCTCAGGAGGCGTCTTTCCCCGCGAGGTCCTCCAGGGCTTTCGATCGTGAGCTTTAACACGGCGGACCTCTGCGACGAGCTCGGCGCGGGCGCTCGGGTAGTCGAGCCCCTGTTCCGGGACTTCGGCGGCGAGCGCAATTTCCACGGGGCCATAGCCACCGTTAGGGTCTTCGAGGACAACGTGCTCGTCCGGGAGCTTTGAGCGCCGCCGGGCGGGGCCGGGTGCTCGTGGTAGACGGCGCGGGCTCCACGCGGTGCGCCCTCGTGGGAGACATGCTCGCCTGCCTCGCTCGGGAGAACGGGTGAGCCGGGATCCTGGTGAACGGTGCGATCCGGGACTCCGCCGAGATCTCCGCCGTCCTATCGGCCTGAAGGCCCTCGCCGCCTGCCCCCGCGGGAGCGAGAAAAGGGGCGCTAGCGAAAGCGACGGGGACATCGCTTTCGCCGGCATCACCTTCGAGCTCGGCAACTCCTCTACGCCGACTCCAACGGCGTCATCGTCGTGGATAGAGACCCACGATAGCTCGAAAACCGCCGCCAACGCCCTTGAGTTACACTTGGGGTGAGGCCGGGATGCCGGCGAAAACGCGCCGTTGATACGGTGTATCCGCTGACGTCCGGCGGATGTCGACCGCGCCGCGTCGAGACGCCGTTCGAGCTGGGCTGATCACCGAACGCAGGCCGCTCGCTTACCCGAAGAGCCCTCGCACCCGGAACCACGTCTTCTGCAGGAAGGAGGCCTCCTCGTAGCCCCGCGTCGCGACGAGCGGGCTCTGGCCGACGCTGTGGCCGTCCACGAGGACCTCGACCTCGCCGAGCCGCTGGCCGGCGCGGGCCGAGGGGGGCGGCTCACCGGTCGTCACGCGGCGCTCGATCTCCACGCCGGGGCTGACGAGCCCTTCCACGTTCTCAGCGGCGGCAAGCTCCACTGTCTCGCCGCGGCGGAAGGGGACGCCTATCTCCCCGTACACCTCGTTCCGGGACGCGACGGCCTGGCGCTCGTGGTTGGCGAAGCCGTAGTCGAGGACGGCCTGCGAGTCGGCGAAGCGGTCGCCCTGTGTACCGTCGGCGCTCACCGCGTCGAGCACGACCGAGACGTAAGACTCCTCGCCCTCCTCGGCGGAGGAGACGAGGGAGGGGCCGGCCTCCGGCGAGGTCCCGGTCTTGATGCCGGTGGCCTCGGGGTAGATGTTCAGGAGGGTATTGGTATTGAAGACCTCTATCTGCCTGCTGTCGGTGGCGACCGTGGCCTCCGGCTGGTCCACGATCTCGCGGAACTCGGGGTACTGCATGGCCTCGCGCGCGATCTCCGCCATGTCCCTCGCGCTGGAGTAATTATTGGGCGAGTCGAGGCCGGCGGGGCTGTCGAAGCGGGTGTTCTGGAGGCCGAGCTCCTCGGCTTTCTGGTTCATCAGGCCGACGAAGCGCTCGACGCTGGCCTCGCCGCCCCCGCCGCCGACGTGCTCGGCGAGGGCGTAGATCGCCTCGGTCCCCGACGGGACCAGCGAGGCCACCAGGAGGTCGCGCACGGTCACGCGCTCGCCCGCTATGAGTCCCACGTTGCTGTAGACCGTCCCGACGAACTCCTCGGCCGTAGGGGAGATGACCACCTCATCGTCGAAGCTTATGTCCCCGTTTTCGATCGCCTCCAGGATCACGACCGCGGACATGATCTTGGTCGTCGAGCCCAGCGGTAGACGCTCATCCTGGCTCTCTCCCGCTAGCAAGCGTCCCGACCCGAGGTCCGCGAGCGCCCACCCGCCCGCCTCGATCTCCGGCGGCGCCAGGGGCTCCCCGGGGATCGTTTCCCCCGGCGGCGCCTCTCCCCCGGCGCCCGTCGTCGTCTCCTCCTCCTGCGCCAGGGAGGGGCCGGCGACCCCCAGCGTGAACGCGAGCGAGATCAGGGCGATGACGAAGACCATCGCCAGACCCGTCCCGCTTCGCAAACCTGCCATCCGGCCCTCTCCGGGCGAGGGCCGCTTCTCTCCTGATGCCATCTGCGTGCCTCCGACTCGCACCCGCCCGCTCGGATGGCGGGCGGCGGTTATTCGCTTCGACGGCGCAAGACTTTAGCACCTTTCGGCTCCGAAGAGGAGACCAAAGAGAACAGAGCTTGGCGGCGCCTACCATGAGCCAGTCGCCGGGTCCGCGTCCATCCCCGCGGAGCCGCCCGTCAGAAAGGTCTACGAGCTAGGCATTCGGGTGCGGGCAAGCGGGAGTGCTCCTATAACTTCGCTTGCGAACCCGCTTGCAGCGCGGACTCCAGGATCGTCTCGACGAGCTCCTCGAACCTCATGCCGATAGCTTGGGCGGCGAGGGGCAACGTCGAGGTCTCGGTGAAGCCGGGGATGGTCTTTACGTCGAGGACCCAGGGGTTGTCGCCGGCGACGATGGTGTCTACGCGCGCGAAGCCGTAGCAGCCCAAAGTCCGGTAGGCCGCGAGGGCGGTCTGTTCGAGGCGGCCGACGTGCGAGGAGGGTTCGAGGACGGCGTGTGGTGGGTCGCCCTGGCGTCGCTCACCGACCCGGTGCTAGTGCAGGGTGCGGTGGCGCGGGTGCCGTAGTGTTCGTCTACCCGCGCGTCGAGAGGTTGGCTCGACCGCGAGGGGCGGCGGTCGCGGAGTCGTAGGGGACACCGTGATCCAGGCCGTAACGGGCCTTGCAACCGCTTTAACCGCCCGCGGCAGAGCGGTATAACCGAAAGGGACGGAGCACGAGGGTGGACAAGGGTGACCGTGGCACGGGAGGGTAACGAAATGTACGAGGGGGACCGATGCCTATAGACGCGACGTTCATCGGGGCGCTGCGCGTCGAGTACCTTGGCAGGGGCGACGCTCGCGCGGGGGAGCGTGCCCACCACGTCCTCTTCCAAGCCTCCACCATAGATGCCTTGCTCGACGGCAACTACGACGGCGACGTCAGCTTCGCCGAGCTCCGGACCCGCGGGGATTTTGGGATAGGCACGGTCGATGCCCTGGACGGGGAGGTGGTCGGGCTCGACGGTACCTTCTATCAGGTGAGGGCGGATGGGCGAGCCTACGAGGTGGACGGCCGGGCGAAGACGCCTTTCGCCGTCGTGACGTTCTTCGAGCCGACCCTGTTCCGGCCGCTCGACGTCCGGGAGGATCTCGCGGCCCTTTGCGCCTCCTTGGACCGGATCGTCGGCGGTGGCGACATGCTCTGCGCGGTTCGCTTGGACGGCCGCTTCGGCTACGTGAAGACGCGCAGCGTGCCCCGGCAGCGCAGGCCCTACCCGCCGCTCGCCGAGGTGGTGAAGCGCCAGCCCACCTTCGAGTTCCGTGACGTTCGGGGCAGCCTCGTGGGCTTCCGCTTCCCTGACTACACGCAGGGGCTGAACGTGCCCGGCTACCACCTCCACTTCATCACCGACGACAGGAGCGCCGGGGGGCACCTGCTGGAGTGCCGAATGGCCCGCGGCGAGCTTCGCGTGGATCGCGAATCGGACCTGTGGCTCGAACTCCCCACGGGGGTCGGTGTACCCACGCCCGACACCACGGCGGCGAAGCGTAACGCGCTGGAACGCGTCGAGAAGGAGTAGCCCGGGAGGTCACCGACCGGAAGACGAGTCGTCCCCCGGGCCTTCGCTCTCCTTACCGGCGCCGAGATAGGTAGACACCGGCGAGGATGATGAG